>NZ_JBFSRZ010000012.1:0-109892 GCF_041466065.1 Vibrio sp. 10N.239.312.C11 | reverse complement strand
TATAAATACCCAGCAACTCGCTGCAAAAATCAGCTCGAAAGATCAACACGCCCTATTTATACCTCATACAGCTATCAATAAACATGATGTGTAGGGTTCACTTGTTGATGAATCATAATAATCAGTTCAAGTTGTGTTTATCTCGATTAACCACTTTTCTGCTGTGTACGGTGGTGACCGTGGTTATGCACATGACGGTTTGGGGTTGGTAAACGGCGAGCAGCAGAAACAGTTGAAGTTTGGGCTTGTGAATACATAAAGGCACCTCCTCTAAGACATCGTGAACTACATATTCACTTTAATACTATGAAAGAAAGGTGCCAATTTTTAGGAGTAGAAGGAAATTAATTATTCCCTCTATTATTACGCTTCTTCGCTCGCTAGTGTTGCTGAGCGATGGAACATCCTAAGTTGTTGAATTTCCTCTTTCCAGATAGTCGAATCAATGGTTTCTAAGATAAGAGGAATACCATTAAAGCGAGAATCCGAGGCAATATACTCAAAACAATCCCAGCCAATCTCGCCTTTTCCTAAAGAATGATGTCGATCGACTCGACTCGCGAACTCAGCTTTTGAATCATTGATGTGCATTGCTCTTAGATAGTGCATGCCGACAATGCGGTCGAACTCAGCAAAAGTATGCTCACATGCTTCTTTTGTTCGTAGGTCATAACCGGCTGTAAAAGTATGGCAAGTATCTAAACACACGCCGACGCGTGACTTATCTTCTACTTGGTCGATGATCTCTGCTAGGTGCTCAAATCTCCAACCCAGATTAGTCCCCTGCCCTGAGGTATTCTCAATCACGGCAATTACATCAGGCACCGCTTGGTGAGCCAAGTTGATAGACTCAGCGATCTTGGCCAAACATTCGCTTTCTGAGATTTTCTTCAAATGACTCCCAGGATGAAAATTCAAAAGCGTGAGTCCTAGTTGGTTACAACGCTCCATTTCATCAATAAAAGCCGCACGTGATTTCTCTAGCTTCTCTTCTTCTGGTGCTCCTAAGTTAATAAGGTAGGAGTCATGAGGAAGAATATTCTCAGCACTAAAGCCCAACATCTTACAGTTGGCTTTAAACGCACTAATGGTTTTCGCTTCCAGCGGCTTTGCTGCCCACTGTCTTTGGTTTTTGGTAAACAGCGCAAAAGCATTGGCACCGATCTCTCTTGCGCGCATTGGCGCCTGATCAACACCACCAGCAGCAGACACATGAGCACCAATAAACTTAATATTGGTTTGAGGTTTTGAGGATGAATTATTGTTTGTCATTAAATCACTTTACACTTTCAGAATGCTTAATAAATAAAGGGTCGTATCGTTTGTCGTTCAATAAAAACACAACAAATGTAGTAAACTTACAACAAATAAGACTGTTAAATATTTTTTATACTTTAAAATATTTTGTAATTACTTTGTTTTCAAAGGTTTTATTGATTTAACTCAAAGTAATCACCTTGAAAAAAATGAGGTTTTTGGTTGTTTTTTGACTTAAATCAATATTAAACTACCACAAACTAGGTATATATTACTCAGCTCAATAAAATTCGAAAGTTAACACCATAATCAAACCACATAAAGTGGACTAGGAGATAGTTATGATCCAAGGTATTCAAATTACTAAAGCAGCAAACGACGACCTACTAAACTCAATCTGGCTACTAGACAGCGAGAAGAACGAAGCTCGTTGTGTTGTTGCTACTTCAGGTTTCGAAGCTGACCAAGTTATCTCAGCTGCAGACCTAGGCGAGTACGAAAGCCGTGAAGTTGCTATCGAAGCAGCACCACGCATCGAAGGTGGTCAACACCTAAACGTTAACGTTCTTAAGCGTGAAACGCTAGAAGATGCTGTTGCTCACCCAGAGAACTACCCACAGCTAACTATCCGTGTATCGGGTTACGCTGTACGTTTCAACTCTCTAACGACTGAACAGCAACGTGACGTTATCGCACGTACGTTCACTGAGTCTCTATAATTTTTAGAGCTTGAATTAGAATACAAAAACGGCGCTCATTGAGCGCCGTTTTTATTTGTTCAACAATACAGATGTACGTTACGGTTGAACTCGACGAAGCACTACTTTTAGCGCTTCAAAATCATTATCAAGATCTTCAGATAACAACTCCATCGCCGCGTGTTTTGCTAGCGGGCCTGGCAGTTCAATATCCGTACCTAAAATATCATCAACCACTTCTTTGAATTTCGCTGGGTGTGCAGTACACAAGAACAGACCAGTTTCGTTCTCTTGCAGTTGCTCTTCCAATAGACGGTAAGCAATCGCACCATGAGGTTCACACAGGTAACCTTGAGCTTTTAGATCACGTACTGATTCAGCACTCTGCTCATCAGATACTTTACCTTTACCCAAAGTATCCAGTCCCCAACCTTTCAGTTGGCAAAGCTCTTCGATACGTGGCCAGTTGTTTGGTTGGCTCACGTCCATCGCGTTCGATGTTGTCGCAACCGTTGGTTTTGGATCCCATTGACCTGTTTCTAGGTAACGGGGAACCGTGTCGTTTTCGTTGGTTGCTGCAATGAAGCGTTTAACCGGTAAGCCTAGCGCTTTCGCTAATAGACCCGCAGTTAGGTTACCAAAGTTACCACTTGGTACAGAGATAACCAGATTTTCACGTTGCTCTTTGGTTAGCTGAGAAGCCGCCTCAAAGTAATAACAGATCTGAGCCATCAAACGGCTGATGTTGATTGAGTTTGCTGAGTTTAAGCCAATTTCTTTACGCAATTCAGCGTCGTCAAACGCGTCTTTTACTAATGCCTGACACGCATCAAAATCGCCATCAATCGCGACAGTATGGATGTTCTTACCTAACGTACAGAATAGCTTTTCTTGCAGTGGGCTGATCTTGCCTTTCGGGTACAGGATAACAACATTGATGTTTTCCATACCGTAGAATGCGTGTGCAACCGCAGCGCCAGTATCACCCGATGTAGCCGTTAAGATTGTGATTTGACCGCCATCAGAAACCGCAGCCAAAGATTGAGCCATAAAACGGCCACCGAAATCTTTAAATGCTAACGTTGGACCGTGAAACAGTTCAAGTGCGTAAACACCGTCTTTCACTTGGTTGATCGGTGCTGGGAATTGGAATGCCGCATCCACTAGTTGATCAATCTGTTCTTTTGGTAACTCATCACCAATTAGAGCAGAAAGAATCTTTGAACTACGAGGGACAAAGTCCTCTGCAAGTAGTGCATCGATGTCATCGAACTTAGGCAGCTCTGATGGGAAAAATAGACCTTGATTACGACCTAGACCTTGACGAACGGCTTGGCCAAAAGAGACTTGCTCATCGTTTTCTTTGATGTTGTACAGCTTCATAACTCACTTCCTGTAACGATCGAACCTTGTTTATCTAAGCGACAAACGTGGACGAATCCTTCTTCATTTTGTACGTAGTTTTGTTCTAACCAGCGTGCAACACGCTCGGCGACATCTTGTTCTTTGCAAATGCTAAATAGCGTAGGGCCACTACCAGAAATTCCAGTAGCTAATGCTCCTGCTGACGTTGCATATTTACGTGCATCAGCAAACCCTGGAAGCAGTTTCTCACGATATGGTTCAGCAATCACGTCTTTGATCATCTTAGCGGCTAGCTCCGGCTGACCAGAGTGACAAGCATGAATAAAGCCCGCTAAATGACGACCATGGGCAATCACATCTTGACGGCGATACTGAGAAGGCAAGATCTCTCGCGCTTCAGCCGTTGAAACCTTGATGCCCGGGTACGCCATTACCCAATACCAATCGTCAAAACATGGAACCTCTTGGCTAATAATACCTAATTCTTCAAGCATAAGCTGCACACCACCAAGGTAACATGGCGCTACGTTATCGTAATGTATGCCACCTGAAATCTTACCTTCCATTTCACCCATCAGAGCAAGCAGTTCAGTTTCATTCAACGGTTGGCCATGAAAACGGTTCAAGGCATCAAGCGCCGCGACAATTGAACATGCACTTGATCCTAAACCAGAGCCGATAGGCATGTTCTTCTCTAGCGTCATCTCAAGAGACTTAACTGAGATACCTTTCTTATCTAACTCGCGAGAGAACACAACCCAGCAGTCATAGACAATATTTTCTTTGGTTTCAGTTGGCAGCTTAGAAACAAAGCTGCCTGCTGTTTTTAGCGAGAATGGTTCATCACCGGCTTTAACCATTACTCGGTCACCAAGCAATGTGCCATCCACTGGAGACACAGCGGCCCCCAGCACATCAAACCCTACACTGACATTGCCGATTGATGCAGGAGCATAAACAACAACATCCATATCACTTGAACTCATTCCTAAACTCCTAATTTCCAACCAAGAGTACGCATCACATCAGAGAATACGCCTGCTGCTGTAACTTCAGTACCTGCACCGTAGCCACGCAGAACGAGTGGGATTGGCTGGTAGTAACGGCTGTAGAATGCCAGAGCGTTCTCGCCATCTTTAATCTTAAACATTGGGTCATCGCCATCAACAGCTGCGATACGAACCTTACATTTACCTTCAGCGATCTCACCCACATAACGAAGTACTTTGCCTTCTTCTGCTGCGATAGCTGACTGCTCTTTGAAGTATGCATCCGCTTCTGGCAAGCGAGCCATGAACTCGTCAACTGTACCTGAGTCATCAAAACCCGGTGGCAATGCTTGGTCAACTTCAACATCTTCAAGCTCAAGTGCCATACCCGCTTCACGAGCAAGAATAAGCAGCTTACGCGCAACGTCCATACCAGACAGATCATCACGAGGATCCGGCTCAGTGAAGCCGTTATCTTTAGCAATGTTGGTTGCTTGGCTGAGTGTCATACCCTCATCCAGCTTACCGAAGATGTAAGACAGTGAACCAGAAAGAATACCGTTGAACTTCTCAAGCTCATCACCTGCAGAGATTAGGTTCTGTAAGTTTTCGATTACCGGTAGACCTGCGCCTACTGTTGTCTCGTACATCAACTTACGACGAGAGTTACGCGCCACTTCACGAAGCTGATGGTAGTAAGCCATGCTTGCTGTGTTGGCTTTTTTGTTTGGTGTTACAACGTGGAAACCAGCCGCTAGGAAATCTGCGTATTGTCCTGCAATACCTTCGCTAGACGTACAATCAACCAACACAGGGTTGATGATGTGATTACGTTGAACAAGTGCAGCTAAACGCGCTAGGCTAAACTCTTCTGTCGCACTCGACATACGATCACGCCACTGTTCTAGCGGTAGACCATCGCTGTCTAGCAGCAAGCCTTTGCTGTTTGCTAAACCACATACGCGAATCACGATGCCTTTTTCAGCCAGTTTGCCTTGTTGACGTTGGATCTGGTCAACAAGCTCACCACCAACACCGCCAACACCGACAACGAAGACGTCAAGGAAGTGCTTAGAGTTAAATAGGTTTTCGTGACACGCTTTGATTGCTTCTGAGATTTTATCTTCCGGGATAACCGCAGAGATAGCGCGCTCTGAAGAGCCTTGAGCAATAGCGACGATGTTAACGTTCACTTCCGCTAAAGAAGAGAAGAACTGAGAAGCGACACCACGTGAAGTACGCATACCGTCACCCACCAGCGTCACAATCGCAACATCATCCATGAACTCAACAGGCTCTAATAGGCCATCTTTAAGTTCAAGTTCAAACGCGTCTGACAACACTTGCTTCGCTTTCACTTTGTCAGCCGATTCAATACAGAAGCTGATGCTGTACTCAGAAGAAGATTGAGTAATAAGGACAATAGAAACGCCTGCAGAAGACATCGCGCCGAATACACGACTCGCCATGCCTACCATGCCCTTCATTCCTGGGCCTGATACGTTAACCATCGTTAGGTCACTTAGCGTAGTGATACCTTTGATCGCCAGGTTATCTTCGCCAGTGTCTTGGCCAATCAAAGTGCCTGCACCCTGTGGGTTGAAGCTGTTTTTGATCAGACATGGAATATGGAATTGTGCGATAGGTGCGATTGTTTTCGGGTGTAGAACTGAAGCACCGAAGTAAGAAAGCTCCATCGCTTCTTGGTAGCTAAGTGATTTAAGAAGACGAGCATCATCCACTAAGCGTGGGTCACAGTTGTAAACGCCATCGACGTCAGTCCAAATCTCACAGCAATCAGCACGTAGACATGCCGCTAGAACTGCAGCTGAGTAGTCAGAGCCGTTACGGCCAAGCGTTACTAGCTCGCCTTTTTCATTACCAGCAGTAAAGCCCGGCATGATATTTACGTGACCTTTAGGAAGCGGTGATTGGCGGAAGTTCTGAGTTGAAACATCCACATCCACCATAGCTTCAAGATGATCACCTTGAGCATAGAGATATTCCACAGGGTCAATCAGGCTTGCTGGTTGGCCTTTCGCTTCCAGTACCGCTTTCATTAACTGGATTGAAACTCGCTCACCTTTACTAATGATACGAGCATTTACGTGATTCGGGCACATGCCCAGTAGGTTAATACCATTCACGAACTGCTTAAGTTGAGCAAGAGAGGTATCGACTTGCTCTTGAAACGCAGAGCCATCTACTGACGGCAATACCGCTTGAATCTCTGCAAACAGTGCAGAAAATGATGATTCGATCTCTGAAATCTGTGTGTCAGCTTCACCGTTTTTCAGTGCAGCTTCAATAACAGCGACCAACTTATTGGTTGTTTTTCCTGGAGCCGATAGTACAACGGCTAGCTCTTCTTGCTGGGCATTATTAGCGATGATATCAGCCGCTCGTAAAAAACGATCTGCATCAGCTAATGATGAACCTCCAAACTTTAAAACGCGCATCCCTTTCTCCATAAGTCATAAAAATGGTACAAAAAAAGGCCTGTATCTTGTTGGATACAGGCCTTTTTTTTAAAATCCGTTACTTAGCAGCCTGCCCCAACAATGTGAATGTCGGTAATAATAATGGTGGTGGTCATTACTAGGTGGCTTACATGCTGCATATCAAATTCTCTGCTTGTGCTTTACTCTACGTGTATCAATTTTTACTACTATGCGTCAATGAAAAGTTGCGTTTTTTTTACATTCACACCGTTTTTCAGAGCAAACCTTCATTTAAGAGATAAAACACCCTGCATCAACCTGCCATTCTGAGACTGGATTAACTCATCAAACAAACAGAAGTAATTAGTTGCATATGCAGTCATAACAAAATGCTCTATCGATAGTACAGCGAACATACAAGTCCTGTGCTTTAATTGAACAATAACGTTCGAAAAACAATAATAATGACATCAGGAGTGGGAAATGAAGAGATTACTTATTCTTTTAGTCTTTGCTATGCCTGTCGTTTGTTCAGCGAACAGTTTACCGCTACTGAGCAGTTTGCCTTTGCTCCCCAGTCAAATCGATAGCTCTGCCCATAAGTTTTTTATCTCCACGCAAAGTACATCGAGTGAAAGCTTTGATACGTGGACAGTAGACAGTGGTTATTCTTATAGCTTGTTTTCTGATGTGGATCTTTATGTCGGTACACGAATCAACACTGCTGCACTGAAATATGAGAGTGGATTCTTGAGTGGTGTTAGTTATCAGTTTTCCGAAAGAGTCTCTTTCAACAGCTCTCTACACACCTATAACAATGAAACCGAAGACAGTGAGAAATCGGTAGCCGCAGAGCTTTCCAGCCGCGTGCAACTAACCGACAATCTAGATATGCATGCCACCCTTGATTATGAAGAGTGGCAACGCGGTGTTGAAGTGGGATTGGGCTTTCGTTTCTAATCTATCTCACTTCTTGATTGATAAGCCCGTTAAGATTCAATCAACAATTCCGTTGAAATTAACACACCATTCCAATCGGCATAAATGTAATCACCGGGCTGAATCAGTTGATTGTGTATAGAGAGCGTCACATTCACTTGCCCAACACCGTGCTTCTCGGTTTTAAATGGAGAGGCTCCGAGAGCTTGAATACCAAGATCCATCTGCGCCATCATCGCAACATCACGCACCGCACCATTCACAATGACGCCTTCCCAACCATTTTCTATGGCTAGAATAGCCAATTGGTCGCCAAGTAACGCTTTTTGACACGAGCCATTACCGTCTACAACGAGTACTTTGCCGCAGCCATCGGTCTCTAAAACCTCACGAACCTTGGAATTATCGTGATAACAACGAACTGTTACAATTTTTCCCCAGAACGCACCACGCTGGCCGAAGTTCTGTAATGGCATATTCAGTAGCGTGACTTTGCTTTCAAACTCATCACATAAGTCAGGTGTTATATCGTGCATATATCCTCCGTGAGTAAGGCAAACCTATTAAGTCAGGTGAGCCTCTATGCTTTTATATATTATTAAAATTAATCCTTTGTTTTCATTGCTCTATGCCCAATTTAATACGAAATAAAAGTTGATTGAGCATATTTATCTACTAGACTCTAAGGATAGCTTTCAGCTTCCTTGGTTCATAGTCCAGTCTTTAGCAAGCAAGATGTGCGAAACATCTCGAATAATCATTCTTATTTTGGTGCTAAATAGTCACCATAACATTGGTTAAGTTGTAGCCATACTATTAAAGTTTGTTGCGATACGGCAATTGATGTAAATCAACAAAGTGAATGGAATTAACATTCTCGCGTTGTTAGCATGCTGTTAACATTATAGAATCCTCTTAAATCACTAAAAGAATGATTGAAAGGCGTACTGGATCTACGTTATTGGGCAATACTTCAAGGAAGGCAGATAGCTGGAAGTAAGTGTTTTTTTGAAAACTTTAAGTTATCATCAAAAATACATTACCTGTATGTTATGTTTTGCCTAGAATTTATTCTATTAGCACAGTTTCGTCACAAATTTAGGTACCGCCAAATGCAAACCCCGCAGATTCTTATCGTTGAAGATGAGCAAGTAACTCGTAACACTCTAAAGAGTATTTTTGAAGCAGAGGGATATGCTGTTTTTGAGGCTAGCGACGGTGAAGAGATGCACCAAGTGCTATCTGATAACCAAGTTAACCTTGTAATTATGGACATCAACCTTCCAGGTAAGAATGGCCTACTACTTGCGCGTGAACTACGTGAGCAAGCAAATGTAGCGCTTATGTTCTTAACTGGTCGTGATAATGAAGTTGATAAGATCCTTGGCCTAGAAATCGGCGCTGATGACTACATCACTAAGCCTTTCAACCCTCGTGAGCTGACTATCCGTGCACGTAACCTTCTTAACCGTTCAATGAGCACAAGCTCTGTTCAAGAAGAAAAGCGTAGCGTTGAGAAGTACGAGTTCAATGGTTGGGTACTAGATATCAACAGTCGTTCTCTGGTTAGCCCAGATGGCGAAGGCTACAAGCTACCTCGTTCAGAGTTCCGTGCTCTACTTCACTTCTGTGAGAACCCAGGTAAGATCCAAACACGTGCAGACCTTCTTAAAAAGATGACTGGCCGTGAGCTTAAGCCACACGATCGTACTGTAGACGTAACAATCCGTCGTATTCGTAAGCACTTTGAATCTGTTTCTGGTACACCAGAAATCATCGCGACGATTCACGGTGAAGGCTACCGCTTTTGTGGTGACCTAGAAGACTAATTCGATTCGCGCTTCTGGCCGTTTAGTTCTTGCCGTCGATTAGCACTTCTAAACCGATAGCACTCTAACCAGTTAGTACTTATAAACAGTTAGTACTTCTAGCAATCGAAGCGTGAACAATCGTTATTAAAAAGGGAGAATGCCAACGCATTCTCCCTTTTTTATTGTTCATTGTTCGCTAAGGTTTTAGTAAACCGTATCTACCTTCACGTCTTTCTCGACTAACCACTTCACGGTTTCGCCATCTTTGAGTTCAATCGCAACATCAACAGGCTTATCACTGTCGATCTCTAACTGCCATACAAAAGCGACTTCCCACTGCGTTTCACTATGTGTTCTTAAATCTAGATCGTCAGCAGTTACCAACAAGGTATCTGCACCCTGTTTAACCGTCACACTCTCAACCGCAAGTGTTGCTGGTAATTGTGAGTCAGACTCTAGGTAGATAGCACCATGCAAAGTCTTATCTTGAGCCTCCCCAATCGTAGGCATTTTGTTGTGCCACAGGTTGCTTTTCATTGTGACTGTCGCTGCAGATACTTCGACTTGATTATCTTGCTGCCATTCTACTTGTGGCGCAGAACAACCCGCTAATGCTACTACACATGCGGCAAATGCTAATTTTTTCATCATTCTTCTACCTTTGATTTAACCAACTCTTTAAGACTTCAATATCATTTTGGTATTCGTTATTTATTTCATCAACCCAATCTGAAATGTTCTCCCACCACGCAGGCATATCTGGAGATTGAGCTTTCTGAGCAACTTGCTGTATGCGTTTCAGGCCAATGGAACCTGCTGCACCTTTAATCTTGTGTGCCTCAGAAACGATACTGTCTTGATCTTTCGCAACCATATTGGAATTCAATATTTCCATATATTCCGGCATCATATCTTCAAACATCACGATACTATCCAAAACAGGTTTCGACCCGACAATGTCAACATAAGACTCTAGCATATCAATATCAAGCAAAGTGGTATCAATCGTTGAAAGAGCCGGCTTACTCGCTGTTACTTTCTCAACACCTGCTACTTTTTCAACATCCTTTACTGTATCAATGCCCTCGGCTTTCTCAATAACCTCTGGGGCATCCTCAATCAACTCGCTGATGACATCCTGGATTGCACGAACCGACAGTGGTTTACTGATCGCTTCATCCATGCCTTTCTGGAAATACTCTTGCTTATTGTTTAATACATTCGCGGTTAATGCCACCAAAGGCGGCAATTGGCTATATTTCTCGCGGTAGTATTGGGCAATGTCGAAACCAGTCATATCTGGTAACTGGATATCCAGTAATACCAAGTCATAATCTTTCGGGTTGAAAACGATTTGTGCCTCTTTACCCGTCATTACGACTGTCACTTCATGCCCTAGGCTTTCAAGTAAAGAACGAGCTACTGTGATATTGAGCTCAATGTCTTCGACCATGAAAATCTTAAGGTTGGACTGCTTTCTTGGCGTTTTAATCAAAGCCTGAGTATCGTGATTAACTGGAACTCGAATCGAAATCGTAAAGGTACTACCAAACCCCTCTTCACTGGTGACTTCAATGTGACCATCCATCATATTGATCAGCTGTTGAGATACAGCAAGACCAATTCCGGTACCGACAGCGTGTAAATTGTCTGTTCCCGACTTTACCTGATAGTACATCGCGAAGATCTTCTCGATTTCGCTTTCAGGGATACCAATCCCGGTATCTTCTACTTCCATCGTGATGTTGGCAAAGTCGCCATCAATTTCAGCGCTGACCGTCATCACGACACCACCATCTTTGGTGAACTTCATCGCGTTGCTTACAAGGTTCCACAATACCTGTCTAAGACGAGTACCATCCACCTCAACTGCAGATGGGAGATCGGACAATCTTTCTAGATCAAACCTCAACCCTTTCTGCTCTGCCATTAACGCAGAAATGCTTTCGATCTCAACAACGAAATCTTCAAAATTGATAGGGGTTGGGAATAGCTCAAGCTTACGGCGGTCGAACTTATCCATGTCGATAATATCGTTAAAGATATTACCCAGTGTCACCGCACTCACCTTGATGGTTTGCATCTGCTTACGCTGCTCGGTCGTCAGCTGGCTATCCAATAACATGCGGCTCAAGCCGATGATGCCATTGAGCGGTGTTCTTAACTCGTGGCTAATGGTTGAGATAAAGGTGGTCTTATCGCGACTGGCTTTCTCTAGTGATTCTTGGTGCTCTTTACGCTCGGTAATATCACGACCAAAACCAACCAAGCCAAGGTGGCGACCATCTTTACTGTAGAAAGGCACCTTACGCAGCTCGAAGTAACTCTTACGTCCATCGGGGTATTCAAGCCATTGGTCATAGGTCAAAGCTTGGTTGTCAGCAAAGACTTTCTTATCGGTTTCAACAACTTGCTGGGCTACCTCTTTGCTGTAGACATCCCAAGGCGTCAAACCAACTAGCTCTTTTTCTGTTTTGCCCGTGAGTTCTTCAACCGCTCGGTTGCAACCTGAAAACACCCCATCTTCATTGCGATAATAAATGAGGTCAGGCGAGGCATCGATAAACGAACGCAACAGCGCCGTACGTTCTGCTAATTCAAGCTGAGTTCGCTCACGCTGAAACACTTCGTTCTCAAGATCATGCATTGCTTCTGCACGCGCTTCTTCTGCTTTTTCACGATCTTCAATTTCTTGGTTGAGCTTTTCGATATTGAGTTGCAGTTTATTGTTGAGTTCTTGATCTCGCTCTCGCATGTCACCCAGCTTAGAGACCAATTTAGCCAACCTTTGGCGAGACTCTTCCAGTTGATCGACCACGACTGAGAGAAAATAGACCGCCCAAGGTGTGATCACTAAACCGAAGAAAACCGAACGGACAATGTCGATATCATCAACATTACCTTTGAGTGCGAGGGTGATACCGACTTGTACAACAACAGCAAGGGCAACAAGCGCTAGGGCGAGTAAGATAGAAAAGCGGACAATCCCCAATTTTACGAGCAGATCCACGTAATACTGGGCAAGATTTTTCATGGGTTTCATTTAGCGCTCCACGCGATAAGACTAGCAACATTCTACCTTGTTTGAAGATAGTAGGTAAGCTAGCTACATCACACGCAGCAAGAGATTAGCGGTAATATCGAAGGTTAATCAACCAATATTAATACTAACCAAGCAATATCAATACTAGCCAAGCCACATAAATATTAACCAAGTAATATAAATGCTAAATAAGACAAAGACGGAGTCACTAAGTTACCCATTCTATAAAGTTAGTGAATAGAGTATGGATGCACTATCGAACGATTTCGACCATCAGATTTCGCTTGATACAACGCACTGTCAGCCAAGGCAACAGCAGACTCCATTTCGTCATCAGGTGTTGGTATATAAGAGACAATACCAATACTCACCGTGATGGAGTCAGACACTGTAGACTTCTCATGAGCGAGTCCTAGTTTTTGCACTTCATCATGAATTCGACGAGCGACCATAAGCGCACCTTCTGTGGTTGTGTTTGGGAGAATAAAGCCAAACTCTTCACCACCGTACCGAGCCACGCAATCCGAAGAGCGATTCAACACCTGCTTAAAGGCTTGTGAAACCTGAATCAAAGCATCGTCTCCTTGTTGGTGTCCATAGAAATCGTTATAGCCTTTAAAGAAGTCGATATCACACAGCATGATCGTCAACGGCAACTTCTCACGCACATGATGATGCCACAATGTAGACAGCTGCTCATCGAAGCGACGTCGATTGGATACCTGAGTTAAACTATCCATAAAACTGAGGCGCTCAAGCTCTAAATTAGCTTCTTCAAGTTTCTGCTCGGCGAGGTAACGTTCTGTGATATCACGTGCCATGATCAGTACACCATTGGTACTCGATGCAGGGTCTCTAAAAGGCGACTTCACTACATCATACCAAGTAAACTCTCCATCACTTGAAACCAGTTTGTCGATGTAACGCAACGAGTTACCTTGATGAAGTACTTGGTGATCACTCTCTGATACGCGCATATAAATGCTATTTGGTACTACGTCTTGTAGACGTTTACCCACTAAGTCACTGACTTCAGAAATACCCAACGCTGCCACAAATGGCTTATTACACGCCTGGTAAACCATATTTTCGTTGAAGATACCAATCGAGTCAGGGCTCGCTTCCAAGATGTTTTGTAAAATGGTGTCACGTTGTGCAAGTGCAACTTCAGTATCTTTACGCTTTTCCATTTCCCCACGCAGTTGTTGCTGCATGTCATGCCAATCCGTCACATCGTGACTTATCGAGAGCGTACCTATGGTTTCCCCACTTTGCGAGAGCAAAACACTTTGATAGGTTTCAAGGAGACACCCCTTACCATCTTGGTCTGTGGTCCATGAGCGCTCACTGACACGACCTTTTAAGGCACCACTAGACACACTTAAAGTGCCCTCTTCAGGGCGACCATGCCAAAACTTTTTAAACGCTCGATTACTCGCGACCAATTCACCCTTTTGATCGATGACATAGACCAACTCAGATAAAGAATCCAAAGCGGTACGAGCAACATTGAGATCACGAACCTCTTGGGAAATCTCTTCGTTGGTACTTTTATAAGGGGAAGCATGTATCATCCAAGCCTTTCTACTTCTAAAGTGGATCTTACGACCCACCAAGTTGATCTTAAAAGATTCAAATTCAGAAAGAACCCAAGACGAGAGATATTCAAACGTTCGAGAGTTGATGTGATCAGTGAGGTAATGACGAAAACTATTCTCAGCTTCCACTGTTGGAAAACGAAAGTGAGTACCTATTTGGCGGATACCAAGCAACTGCATGGCTTGGCGATTGGCGTACAAGATCTCGCCACTTCGGATGTCAACAAAATAAAGAGGTGAAGGTGTAGCAAGAAGAAGCTGTTCAATATATGACTGGTAACGTAAATAAATATGCCAGCAGATGAGACCTATCAGCAATAGAACAACGATATATATACCGTAGCCATACGCCCTATCCCATAACCAAGTCATTACCAGTTCCATCTGCTCTCAATCTATACTTATAAATTCTGTGAGGGAAATGTTACCACTATTTGTTGGTTTTATCTGCTGTTACCTACAGTCACCCATCCCTATCAATTGGTCGCGTTTAAAACAGGTTGCGTGTACTCGAATGCAAAGCCTGTTTTAATGCCTTGTGCGCCGGTTTTATCAAGCGAACGACCAATCTCAGTCATCGCCAACCAACGGTTCTCACACCATAAAGGGGAGAGTAGTGTCGGGCGTCTCGCCGCAGAAGATACACGATGATAAACCACGTCCGCTGGTGTGCGTTGAATGATCTCACTCGCGATATCAATGTACTCCTCAAGGCTTGATGCTTCTAGCTTTCCTGCCTTCCAGGCTTTAGCCATAGTACTGCCTTCAACAATATGAAGCCCGTGAAGCTTGATACCATCAGTGCCAGCTGCTAATACCTTCTCTAGAGTTTCAAGGTTATCCGCTTTGGTTTCTTTGGGCAGGCCGACAATAAGGTGAGTACATACCTTGATTCCTAAAGCACGTGCGCGCTGGGTGATCGTTTCATACACAGTGAAATCGTGTCCGCGGTTAATTCGCTTGAGGGTTTTATCATTGGCTGTTTGCAGGCCGAGCTCTAGCCAAATTTCGTAACCTTGCTTAACGTACTCCGCGAGCAGGTCCAGTACTGCATCAGGCACGCAGTCTGGTCTCGTGCCAACACAAAGGCCAACAATCTCTGCTCCGGGTGCTTTTAGAGCCTCTTCATACATATTCTTGAGTACCTGCACCTCAGCGTAAGTACTGGTGTACGCCTGAAAATAAGCAAGATACTTCTTGGCACGAGCGATTTCACCCGCACGATCTGTTAATTGATCAGCAATACTTTGAACTTGAGTTTGTTCATCGGCAAAAGAAGCTACGTTGCAGAAGGTACAACCGCCACGGCCAATTGTCCCGTCTCGGTTTGGGCAACTAAACCCACCGTGAAGTGTCAGCTTGTGAACCTTCTCGCCATAACGACGTTGGAGATCTTGGCCGATAGTATTAACTAACTCGTGTAATTGCATATTTTCAAAGCACTCAAGTAAATAAGAATGAATATCAGTCTTTTTTGAAAAAAAATTACATCCCTGCAAAATTCGACCAATTAGTTTACGCAAGGATTTTTGCGAGCAACCTATCAAATATCAATAAACATGCCAAAAATAAGCTCTATTTGCCTAATGTTGCACATTTGTTAGGCATTAAATTCAAAACAAAACGAAAAAAATGGTCTACATCGGTTAACTTTCATTGCAATTCGCCTAGACAAAATTGTAGGATACTTACACATATTGGCTATTTCTGAGTGTTTACTTACATCGAAAACTTGCCAATAAGTCGGTGATATCTAACTCCCACCTATATAAACCACTAGTTTGTGGTTAAAAATAAACAGGTATCACTAAGGATTGTTTTTCTCGCAATACTTTTCCTGCGAGATACGGAAAGGATTCAAACCGCCAGCATAGGCAGGTTTAGACCCATAAATATAAAAGGACAAGGCTGACTTTATACAAATAAGTTGCGCCTAGATTTAACTGGAAGGATGTATCTATGGTAGATCAAGAGCAGAACTCACAGGGTCTGTATACTCCTGAATTGGAGCATGACGCTTGTGGTATCGGTTTTGTTGCTCATCTTAAGAATCGCAAATCTCATGATGTAGTAACTCAAGCACTCGATATGCTTGCACGTATGGAACACCGTGGCGGCCAAGGCTGTGATCCGTGTTCTGGTGATGGTGCAGGTATCCTGCTACAGAAGCCACACGAATTCTTACTAGAAGAAGCCGTAAAGCTTGGAATTAAACTGCCATCTTTTGAAAAATATGGTGTTGGTGTTGTACTTTTCCCTAAGGATGAATACAAACGTGCACAGTGTCGTGACATTCTAGAACGCAATGCACAGCGCCTTGAGTTAGAAGTGATCGGTTACCGAGAACTTCCAACTGACAATTCAATGATTGGTGCTGACCCACTAAGCACTGAACCTCAATTTGAACACGTATTTATTTCTGGCGGCCCTGGTATCACACCAGAAGAGCTTGAGCGTAAACTGTATGTTCTACGTAACTACACTGTTCGTGTATGCCTAGAAAGCGTGTCATACATCGGTGACGACTTCTACATCAACTCTATGTCTTACAAGACATTGGTGTACAAAGGTCAGCTAACAACAGAACAAGTTCCTCAGTACTTCCTAGACCTGCAAAACCCAACTATGGTGACAGCTCTAGCACTGGTACACTCTCGCTTCTCTACCAATACATTCCCTCGTTGGCGTCTGGCTCAGCCTTTCCGTTACATAGCGCATAATGGCGAAATCAATACGGTTCGCGGCAATCTAAACTGGATGAAAGCACGTGAAGCAATCCTAGAGTCGGATCTGTTTACACAAGCTGAAATCGACATGCTGCTTCCTATCTGTCAGGAAGGTAGCTCGGATTCATCAAACTTCGATATGGCGCTTGAGCTACTTGTTCTTTCAGGTCGTACTCTGCCACACGCATTAATGATGATGATCCCTGAAGCATGGCAAGAAAACAAAAACATGGATCCAACTCGTCGTGCGTTCTACCAGTACCACGCGAACGTAATGGAACCATGGGATGGCCCAGCTTCTGTCTGCTTCACTGATGGTGTTCAAGTTGGTGCAACGCTTGACCGTAACGGTCTGCGTCCTTCTCGCTACACAGTAACGAAAGACGACTTCCTAGTGATGGCGTCTGAATCTGGTGTTGTTGAGATCGCTCCCGAAAACGTTGAATACCGTGGTCGTTTACAACCAGGTCGTATCTTCGTTGCTGACCTTGAGCAAGGCCGCATCATTTCTGACGAAGAAGTGAAAGACGGTATTGCTAAAGCACAACCCTACGAAAAATGGGTTGAAGAGAACCTTCTGAGCTTGAAAAAGCTACCTGATGCGAACAACGAATTTAACCAACCTTCTCCAGAAAAGTTGCTTCATAAACAACAATCGTTTGGTGTGAGCTCTGAAGAAGTAAACGAAATCATTCTACCTCTTGCAAAAACAGGCTACGAGCCACTTTCTGCAATGGGCGCTGACTGGCCGCTAGCGATTCTTTCTCATCAATCGCAGCACCTTTCAAACTACTTCAAGCAATTATTTGCACAAGTAACAAACCCGCCAATCGATCCGATTCGTGAGCGTATGGTTATGTCTCTGAACACTTACCTAGGTAAGGATCAGAACCTACTTGCTGAAACGCCTGAACACTGTCAAAAAGTAGAACTTGAGTCTCCAGTTCTGTCTAACTCTGAGTTAGAGAAGCTACGTGCAATCGATAACGAGCACCTTCAAGCGAAGACGCTGGATATCGTATTCCAAGCAAACGGAGACAACGGTAAGTTAGAGCGCGCACTTAAGCGTATCTGCCAATACGCAGAAGACGCTGTGATTGATGGCTACTCTATCATCCTACTGACAGACCGTGCGGTTAACTCTACCCACGCCGCTATTCCAGCAATGCTGGCAGTTGGCGCGGTTCACCACCATCTTATCCGTAAAGGTCTAAGAGCTAAGTGTGACATTGTTGTTGAAACGGGCGATGCTCGCGAGACACACCACTTTGCAACGCTAATCGGCTACGGTGCGAACGCAGTTAACCCATACCTAGTTATTGAAACGATTGTTGAACTGCAACGTACGAAGAAGCTAGATCCAAACGTACACCCACGTGAGTTATTCGATAACTACCGTAAAGGTGTCAACGGCGGTCTACTGAAGATCTTCTCTAAGATGGGGATCTCTACGCTACAGTCTTACCACGGTGCGCAAATCTTTGAAGCACTTGGTGTAAGCAAGTCAGTGGTTGAAAAATACTTCACTGGTACTGTTTCTCGTATCCAAGGTCTAACGATCGATGATATCGCACGAGAAGTGCTAGTTCGTCACCGTGTTGGTTACCCAGCTCGTGAAATCCCAGCTCAGATCCTTGATGTTGGCGGTGTTTACCAGTGGAAACAACGTGGCGAGAAGCACCTATTCAACCCTGAAACGATTTCTCTACTTCAAGAGTCGACGCGTAACAAAGATTACGGTCAATTCAAGAAGTACGCAAAAGCAGTTGATGACCAAGGCGACAACGCAGCAACGCTACGTAGTCAACTGGACTTCATCAAGAATCCTGCTGGCTCTATTCCTCTTGCAGAAGTAGAACCCATCGAGAACATCCTTAAGCGTTTCGCAACTGGCGCAATGAGCTTTGGTTCAATCTCACATGAGGCTCACTCAACACTGGCTGTTGCAATGAACCGCATTGGCGCGAAATCAAACTCAGGTGAAGGTGGTGAAGATCCAGCACGTTTCGAACGCAAAGAAAACGGTGACTGGGAACGTTCAGCAATCAAACAGGTGGCTTCTGGTCGCTTTGGTGTAACGTCTTACTACCTATCTAACGCTGATGAGCTTCAAATCAAGATGGCTCAAGGAGCGAAACCTGGCGAAGGTGGTCAACTACCTGGTGATAAGGTTGATGATTGGATCGGTGCAACACGTCACTCGACTCCGGGCGTAGGTCTTATCTCTCCACCGCCACACCACGATATCTACTCAATCGAAGATTTGGCTCAGCTGATCTACGATCTGAAAAACGCGAACCGTAACGGCCGTGTCAACGTGAAGCTAGTATCAGAAGCTGGCGTAGGTACGATTGCATCGGGTGTAGCAAAAGCGAAAGCTGACGTAGTACTTATCGCAGGTTTTGATGGTGGTACGGGTGCATCTCCGATGTCTTCTATCCGTCACACTGGTCTGCCTTGGGAACTGGGTCTAGCAGAAACGCACCAAACACTACTGAAAAACGGCCTACGTAACCGTATCGTTGTTCAGTCTGATGGTCAGATGAAAACACCACGTGACCTTGCAGTCGCAACGTTACTTGGCGCTGAAGAATGGGGCGTAGCAACAGCTGCTCTAGTTGTTGAAGGCTGTATCATGATGCGTAAGTGTCACAAGAATACATGTCCTGTTGGTATCGCAACACAAAACAAAACTCTTCGTGAGCGTTTCGACGGCCGCGTAGAAGACGTAGTAACGTTCTTCCAATACATGGCTGAAGGTCTACGTGAAGTAATGGCTGAACTTGGCTTCCGCTCTATTGATGAGATGGTTGGTCAATCGCACAAACTTAAAGTTCGTGATGACATCGGTCACTGGAAGTACAAGAACCTAGATCTAACACCAGTACTGCACATTGAGCAGGCTCGTGCAGAAGATGGTATCTACAACCAGACAACACAGAATCATAATCTTGAAGACGTTCTAGACCGTAAGTTGATTCAGGCTGCAATCCCAGCGCTTGAGAAAGGTGAAGCGGTTACCGCTCAGTTCCCTATCATCAACACGGACCGTTCAGCAGGCACGATGCTGTCGAACGAAATCTCGAAGGTTTACAAAGACCAAGGTTTACCACAGCCAATGAACGTTAAGTTCCACGGTAGTGCAGGTCAATCTTTCGGTGCGTTCCTTGCGAAAGGCGTAAAATTCGAAGTAGAAGGCGACGCGAACGATTACTGGGGTAAAGGTCTGTCTGGCGGTACATTGGTACTGTACCCAGATGCGAAATCATCTATCGTTGCGGAAGATAATATCGTGGTCGGTAACGTATGTTTCTACGGTGCCACTTCTGGTGAATCTTTCATTCGCGGTATGGCTGGCGAACGTTTCTGTGTTCGTAACTCAGGTGCGAAGGTTGTAGTTGAAGGTGTTGGTGACCACGGTTGTGAATACATGACAGGTGGCGCGGCAATTATCCTTGGCTCAACGGGGCGTAACTTTGCTGCAGGTATGAGTGGCGGTGTCGCTTATGTTTGGGATAAAGCAGGCGACTTCGAAACCAAGCTCAACGCAGAACTTGTAGACCTAGATCCAATTGAACAAGAAGATAAAGATCTTCTACTAGATATGCTAACGAAGCATGTTGAATTCACAGGAAGTGAAGTTGCTCAGTCTTTCCTAGACAACTTTGAAGTAAGTGTCGCATCACTAGTTAAAGTAATGCCTCGCGACTACAAAGCAGTTCTTGAGAAGCGTAAAGCTGAAGCACAACAGGCACAAACGGAAGAAGTGGAGGCAGTATAATGGGTAAGCCTACTGGATTTTTAGAACACGGTCGTGAGCTTCCAAAAAAGCTCGACCCGTCAGTTCGAATTGAAGACAACAAAGAGTTCGTACTTAACGAAGAGTTTGGTGAAAAGATCAGTACTCAAGCATCTCGTTGTATGGACTGTGGCGTACCTTTCTGTCACAACGGCTGTCCGATTGGTAACATCATCCCAGAATTCAATGACGCGGTTTACCGTGACAGCTGGGAAGAGGCTTGGAACATTCTAAGCTCTACCAACAACTTCCCTGAGTTTACAGGTCGTGTTTGTCCTGCTCCTTGTGAAAGTGCCTGTGTTCTTGGCATCAACCAAGACCCAATCACTATCTGTAATATCGAGAAAACGATTGTAGAAACTGCGTACCGTGAAGGGTACGCAAAGCCTAAGACACCACGCTCTCGTACAGGTAAAACTGTCGCGGTTATCGGTTCAGGTCCTGCAGGCTTAGCCGCAGCTGAGCAACTAAACAGCGCTGGTCACTCTGTGACGGTATTTGAACGTGACGAGAAAGTCGGTGGCCTACTGCGTTTCGGTATCCCAGATTTCAAACTGGGTATGGACGTGATTGATCGTAAGATCAACCTAATGGCTGAAGCTGGTGTTGAGTTTAAAGTGAACCAACACATCGGTGTTGATGTTAATGCTCAACAGTTGCGCCAAGAGTTTGATGTGGTATTGCTAACGGGTGGTTCTACGGTTCCACGTGACTTGCCAATCCCAGGTCGTGAGCTGAAAGGCGTTCACTTTGCCATGGAATTCCTTGGTCAAAACAACCGCCGTGCCAACGACTTAGACCTAAAAACAGAAGAGCTTCACGCTAAAGATAAGCACATTGTGGTTATCGGTGGTGGTGATACGGGTTCTGACTGTGTGGGTACATCAAACCGTCATAAAGCAGCAAGCATTACTCAGGTTGAGATCATGCCGATCCCACCAGAGAAGCGCCCTGCTAATATGCCTTGGCCTCAGTACCCAATGATCATGAAGACCACCACTTCTCACGAAGAAGGTTGTGAACGTCATTGGAACATCCTGACTAAAGAGTTCATCTCTGACGATAACGGTAATGTAACCGGACTTCGTATCGCTGACATCGTTTGGCAAGACGCAAAACCAGGCGAACGTCCAGGTTTTGATGAAGTAGCGAACTCTGAACGTGTTATTCCGTGTGACATGGCATTCCTTGCAATGGGCTTCTTACACCCAGAGCCAACAGGCGTGCTTGCTCAGCTAGACATTAAACTGGACGAGCGCGGTAACGTTGCTTCTGAAGGCTTTGCGACCAACCAGAAAGGCGTTTTCGCTGCTGGTGATATGCGTACTGGCCAGTCTCTGGTTGTACGTTGTATTAACGAAGGTCGTGAATGTGCAATTGCCATTGATGACTTCTTAATGGGCAACTCAAACTTAGAAGCGAAAGCTGATTCACTCATGCTTTCCGCATAATATTTCTCGGGCTAATGTCGTTGACGTTAGCCTAGGGAAAAAGCAACACCCTTCCTAACTTTTATATTTGGCTAGCACTCGATGCTAGCCTTTTTTCTATCTAGCCTTTCACTCTTTCTCAATCACTCCTACTGCATATGTTAAATCCCGTTAACATCTGACTTTTATATGTCATTGATCTTCATCGACTATTTTAGATTATTACGTGGCTAATCGCGTTTACACATGATAATTAACCATGAACTTGACCTTAAACACAATTAGCTATACGTTGTAAAGCTGATGAAAATAAAACCAATCGGTTTTGTTAACACAACCAATAACGTTTTAGCTAGCTAAAAACAAACTATAAGTTCATAAAAAATAACAAGTACATGAATAGTTAGTCATTTACTGTCTGGATGACAGCGAAGCAAAAGGGAGAATTGCAATGGCTCTATATGATCCTAGTCTTGAAAAAGACAACTGTGGATTTGGTTTAATAGCGCAAATGGAAGGCCAACCGAGTCATAAGTTGGTACGAACTGCTATTTCAGCCCTCGACCGCATGACACACCGTGGTGGTATCGCCGCGGATGGTAAAACCGGAGATGGCTGTGGCTTATTGCTACAGAAGCCCGACTCTTATCTCAGAATTATTGCTGAAGAGAATAACTTCAAGCTCGGCAAGCAATACGCTGTCGGCATGATTTTCTTCAGCCAAGACCCAATCAAAGCACAATCGGCACAAGACATCGTCAATAAAGAGCTCGCTCAAGAGACTTTAACCGTAGCTGGCTGGCGTGTCGTGCCAACCAACACCGATGTTTTAGGCCCAATCGCCAAAGATTCTGTTCCCAATATTCAACAAGTGTTTATCTCGGCCCCTGCGGGTTGGCGTGAACGCGATATTGAACGACGCCTTTATATCGCTCGTCGTCGAATTGAAAAGCAGATCACCGAAGACAAAGATTTCTATATTTGTAGCCTGTCGACTCAAGTCATGGTCTACAAAGGCTTGTGTATGCCCGCCGATCTTCCGCGATTTTACCTCGATCTTGCAGACTTACGTATGGAATCAGCAATATGTCTGTTCCACCAGCGTTTCTCAACTAACACTCAGCCGCGTTGGCCACTTGCTCAACCATTCCGTTATTTGGCGCACAATGGTGAGATCAATACCATTGAAGGCAACCGTCAATGGGCTAAGGCTCGCGCCTATAAATTCTCTTCACCGCTGCTGCCCGATTTACAAACGGCTGCACCTTTTGTGAATGAGACAGGATCAGATTCATCAAGCCTAGATAACATGCTCGACCTGTTCCTTGCTGGGGGTATGGATGTGTTCCGAGCGATGCGTATGCTTGTGCCGCCCGCTTGGCAAAACCACCCAGACATGGATCCTGAGCTTCGTGCCTTTTACGATTTCAACTCAAAACACATGGAACCGTGGGATGGCCCTGCCGGTATCGTACTGTCTGACGGCCGTTATGCTGCATGTAACCTCGACAGAAACGGCTTACGCCCTGCTCGCTATGTGATCACAAAAGACAACCTAATCACCTTGGCATCTGAAGTCGGTATCTGGAATTATGCGCCAGACGAAGTGGCAGAGAAAGGACGTGTTGGCCCTGGTGAATTACTCGTTATTGATACGCGTCGCGGTAAGCTATGGCAGTCGAACGAGATCGACAATGATCTTAAAGGCCGTCACCCATATAAAGAGTGGATGGATAAGAACGTTCACAAATTAACACCGTTTTCCGCACTAGCAGATGACCAAGTCGGTAAGCGTAATTTTGATGATGACACCCTAAAGACCTATCAAAAACAGTTTGCAATGAGCAACGAAGAGTCAGACCAAGTACTGCGTGTACTCGGTGACATGGGACAAGAAGCGGTCGGTTCTATGGGCGACGATACGCCAATGGCAGTGCTGTCTTCTAAAGAGCGCCTAATCACCGACTATTTCCGTCAGAAGTTTGCTCAAGTCACCAACCCACCAATTGACCCTTTGCGTGAAAAACACGTTATGTCTCTGGCAACCAGTATCGGCCAAGAGATGAATGTGTTCTGTGAAACCGATGGGCATGCTTACCGTGTGACGTTTGATTCGCCCGTTCTGCTTTATTCTGATATGCAGCAACTTCTGCAATTAAATCAAAAGCATTATGGCCATACGATTCTTAGCATGCACTATGACCCAGCAGAAAAAGAGCTCGAACAAGCCATCAACGACTTGTGTGATCGTGCGGTTCAAGATGTACGTGACGGCGCCGTTTTGGTTGTGCTTTCAGACAAAGGTTTAGAGAAAGGTAAGCTACCCGTTCCAGCAGCCATGGCGGTCGGTGCGGTGCAAACTCGACTCGCAGACAACAACCTACGTTGTGATGCCAATATAGTGGTTGAAACAGCAACCGCACGTGACCCGCACCAATTTGCAGTGCTGCTTGGCTTTGGCGCCACCGCAGTTTACCCGTATCTCGCTTATGAAGCTCTGGGCAAAATGTTGGACGATGGTTCATTAGATAAAGACTATCGCACTGCATTGCAAAATTACCAAAACGGCATCAACAAAGGTCTGTATAAGATCATGTCGAAGATGGGTATCTCGACAATTGCTTCGTATCGCTGCTCGCAGTTATTTGAGGCAGTCGGTTTACATACCGATGTGGTTGATTTGTGTTTCCGTGGCGTAACGACTCGTATCCAAGGCGCTAGCTTTAGCGACTTCCAACAAGATATCTATAATCTATCTCGCAAAGCATGGACTAAGCGTAAACCACTGGAACATGGTGGCTTACTCAAATACGTACATGGCGGCGAATACCACGCCTACAACCCAGACGTAGTCAGCACCTTGCAAACCGCAGTAAAGACAGGTGAAACATCGGATTATCAATCTTTTGCGAAGCAAGTTAATGCTCGTCCTGCTGCTATGCTGCGCGACTTAATGAGCCTCAAAAAAGCCGATCAACCTCTACCTCTAGAACAAGTCGAGCCAAGTAGCGAGCTCTTTAAGCGCTTCGACTCGGCGGCCATGTCGATTGGTGCCTTGAGCCCAGAAGCTCATGAAGCGCTAGCCATGGCGATGAACCGCTTGGGTGGTTATTCTAACTCTGGTGAAGGCGGTGAAGATCCACGACGCTTTGGGACTGATCGCAACTCACGAATCAAACAGATAGCTTCTGGTCGTTTTGGTGTGACGCCACATTACTTAACCAATGCGGATGTTCTACAAATCAAAGTTGCACAAGGTGCGAAGCCAGGAGAAGGCGGTCAACTGCCAGGTCATAAGGTCACAGCAGAAATCGCCAAGCTGAGATACTCAGTTCAAGGCGTAACATTGATCTCCCCTCCTCCACATCACGATATTTATTCTATCGAAGATCTGGCGCAGCTGATTTTCGACCTTAAGCAAGTTAACCCTAAAGCCTTGGTTTCAGTGAAGTTAGTATCTGAACCGGGTGTAGGCACCATTGCCACAGGTGTAGCGAAAGCTTATGCCGACTTGATTACGATCTCCGGTTACGACGGTGGTACTGCAGCAAGCCCGCTGACTTCAGTGAAATACGCAGGTTGTCCTTGGGAGCTTGGCTTAGCCGAAACTCAACAAGCACTCGTCGCCAACGGGCTTCGTCATAAGATCCGCCTGCAAGTCGATGGTGGTCTGAAAACCGGCCTCGACGTCATTAAAGGCGCTATTCTAGGCGCTGAAAGCTTTGGTTTTGGTACTGCACCAATGGTCGCAATGGGTTGTAAGTTCTTAAGAATTTGTCACCTAAATAACTGTGCGACAGGTGTGGCGACTCAAGATGAAACCCTACGCCGCGAATACTTCAAAGGCCTACCAGACATGGTGGTGAACTACTTTACTGGCCTAGCCGATGAAGTTCGCCAGTACCTTGCAGAACTTGGCGTAGAGAAACTTACTGATCTGATTGGTCGTACTGATTTGCTTGAAGCCGTTCAAGGCCTCACGGCGAAACAAAGCAAGCTCGATCTCTCTTCGATATTGGAAGCTCCGGTATCTCCAGAAGGTCACCCACGGTTTTGGACAGAGCCAAACGCACCGTTTGATAAGGCTCAGCTCAACCAACAGATCCTTGATGACGCAATCGATGCGATTGAGAAACGTCAATCCACCAGCCTTTACTACAACGTGATCAACACCGATCGCTCGATTGGTGCTCGTATCTCTGGTGAAATTGCCAAACGTTACGGTAACCAAGGCATGGCCGGTTCACCAATTAAGTTGTATCTCGATGGCACGGCAGGCCAATCCTTTGCGGTTTGGAACGCTGGCGGCGTAGAGCTGTATCTAACTGGTGATGCCAATGACTATGTCGGCAAAGGTATGGCGGGCGGCAAAGTAGTGATCAAACCTCACCAAGGCACAGCGTTTACTTGTAACGAAGCGACCATCATCGGCAATACCTGCTTGTATGGTGCGACCGGAGGCAAACTATTCGCTGCGGGTACTGCAGGCGAGCGATTTGGCGTGCGTAACTCAGGTACCGTTGCCGTAATTGAAGGCGCGGGTGACAACGCTTGTGAATACATGACTGGCGGTATTGTTGCCATTCTTGGGGCAACTGGCGTCAACTTCGGCGCGGGTATGACAGGTGGTTTTGCTTATGTCATGGATAAGAACGAAGACTTCCAAGGTCGTGTGAACAACGAATCAGTCGAAGCTCTTTCTCTGTCTGACCTATTTATCCACCAAGAACATCTGCGTGGCTTAATTGCAGAGCACTTAGAAGAGACTGGCTCAGTGCACGCTGAAGCTATTCTGGCGAACTTTGATGAATGGATTCCGAAGTTCTACCTAGTGAAGCCAAAGACGGCGGATCTTAACACCTTGCTCGGTCACCAAAGCCGTAGCTCTGCTGAACTTCGTGTTCAAGCGCAATAATTGGAAGGAGCCAATAATGAGCCAGAATGTATACCAATTTATTGATGTGAATCGCGTAGACCCAGCGAAGAAGCCAATCAAGATACGTAAGATTGAGTTTGTAGAGATCTACGAACCTTTCACTAAGCAACAAGCCAAAGCACAAGCAGACCGTTGTTTAGACTGTGGTAATCCTTACTGTGAATGGAAATGTCCAGTTCATAACTACATCCCTCAGTGGCTCAAGCTTGCCAATGAAGGACGCATTATCGAAGCGGCTGAACTGTCCCACCAAACCAACAGCTTACCGGAGGTGTGTGGGCGAGTTTGCCCTCAGGATCGACTATGTGAAGGTTCTTGTACCCTCAACGACGATTTCGGCGCAGTAACCATCGGCAACATTGAAAAATACATCAATGACAAAGCGTTTGAGATGGGCTGGAAGCCAGACATGTCTCACGTTGAATGGACCGACAAAAAGGTCGCTATCATCGGCGCAGGGCCCGCAGGTCTAGCGGCGGCTGATATCCTAGTCCGTAATGGCGTAAAAGCTGTTGTGTTTGACCGCTATCCGGAGATCGGTGGCCTGCTGACGTTTGGTATCCCATCGTTCAAACTTGAGAAAGGCATCATGGAAAATCGTCGCCGTATCTTTAGTGGAATGGGCGTTGAATTTAAAATGAATACCGAAGTCGGTAAAGACGTTCAGCTGCAACAATTGGTCGATGATTATGATGCCGTTTTCTTAGGTGTCGGCACCTATAAAAATATGCGTGCTGGGTTAGACAACGAAGAAGCACCGGGGGTTTATGATGCCCTACCCTTCCTTGTTTCCAATACTTATAAGGTCATGGAACTGGATAACCCAACGCCGTTTATCGACATGAAGGGCAAAAAAGTGGTTGTGCTTGGTGGTGGTGATACCGCGATGGACTGTGTCCGAACGTCTATTCGCCAGCATGCTGCTAACGTCGTCTGCGCTTATCGTCGTGATGAGGCCAACATGCCAGGCTCTCGCCGTGAGGTGAAAAATGCGAAAGAGGAAGGCGTGAAGTTCATGTTCAACCTTCAACCATTAGCACTGGAAACCGATTCATCCGGTCATGTGACTGGCGTTAAAGTGGTGAAAACAGCCTTGGGTGAACCGGATGAGGCAGGCCGCCGTCGTCCTGAACCGGTTGAAGGCAGTGAGCATGTTCTTGAGGCTGATGCCGTGATCATGGCATTTGGTTTCCAACCTCATGCAATGGAATGGCTAGAACCATTTGGTGTAGAGCTCGACCAATGGGGGCGCATCAAGGCTCCCGGCAAACAAGAGTTTCAATACCAAACCACCAACAGCAAGATATTCGCTGGTGGCGATGCTGTTCGAGGATCTGACTTAGTGGTAACCGCTATCGATGAAGGCCGTAAAGCCGCAGAAGGGATATTGGATTACCTAGAAGTGTGATTGGGTTTCCTTTATTACTCAGTTCGTTACTATAAAAAAGGATCCAATTATGGATCCTTTTTTGGATTAGATTCGTTTATCACAAGCATCACGTAAATACGTAAATACGTAAATACGTAAAACAATTACAAATAAGCCAATACCGATAACTACAATTAGAATTAAAAACAACGCCATAGGACACACTATGAAAAAAGCCGCTCTCCTTTCTCTATCTCTTTTGACTTTAACCGCTTGCAGCCAAGGAATCACGGACATGAAAGACAGAACTTCATCACCTTGTGGAGACAAACCAAACTGCGTATCAACTCAAGATGACCGTGAACAACATGCTCTAGCAGAGTTTGACCTCTCAAAGTCTGTAACTCTCGATCAGATTGAACAAGTTGCCCTAACCTTACCAGGCGCAAAAACAGCCAGTAAAACCGAAGATTACCTGCGTGTTGAATGTACTTCTCGCATCATGCGCTTTGTCGATGACTTAGAACTTAAAGTCACTGATGGCAAACTGATCGTGCGTTCAGAGTCTCGCACTGGCCATTCTGACTTTGGCGTCAACCGAAAACGTGCTGAACAACTTCGTGCTAGCTTGAAAAGCGAAGGCTTAATCAAATAGATAAAAGAATACACAGATAAATCGCCTGTATTCGGATGAGAAGTGCTTCTGGGCAGTCGCTCGACACTTCTCTTCCATGCTACAATTTCGCTCTACTGTTTAAATAATTTTTATTAAGAGACTACACATGAAAATCGGCATCATTGGCGCAATGGAGCAAGAAGTTGCGATCCTAAAAGCAGCAATTTCAGACATTACTGAAGTTAATAAAGGCGGTTGTACCTTTTTCTCTGGTCAGCTAAATGGTGTTGACGTTGTTTTGCTTCAATCAGGCATTGGTAAAGTAGCAGCGGCTGTTGGTACTTCAATCCTGCTAAGCGAATACCAACCAGATGTAGTATTAAATACTGGCTCTGCTGGCGGTTTTGATTCAACGCTAAACCTTGGCGATGTGGTTATCTCTACTGAAGTTCGTCACCACGATGCTGACGTAACAGCTTTCGGTTACGAAATCGGCCAAATGGCTGGTCAACCAGCAGCGTTCAAAGCTGACGACAAACTGATGGCTGTTGCTGAACAAGCTCTAGCACAAATGGAAGATAAGCACGCCGTTCGCGGTCTTATCTGTACTGGCGACGCATTTGTTTGCACAGCAGAACGCCAAGCGTTCATCCGCAAGCACTTCCCATCAGTAGTTGCTGTAGAGATGGAAGCATCGGCTATCGCTCAAGCTTGTCACCAATTCCAAGTACCATTCGTGGTTGTTCGTGCAATCTCTGACGTTGCAGACAAAGAATCACCAATGAGCTTCGAAGAGTTCCTGCCACTTGCAGCGCAAAGCTCTTCTGAGATGGTTATCAAGATGGTTGCCCTACTAAAGTAAGCGACTAGACATGCAAACACTGTTTGATCAGGTATTTGCAAATGGCGTGCTCCTTGTAATGTGGGGAGCACTGCTTTTTCATTTGATTTTACCTATCCCCCATGCCGCACATCCCACGACCTTATGGCATAAGTTTGCTGAACTTTTAGCAACCAAGGTTAATAACAATCAAAATTATTCCCAAAGCTTAATCTCAGGCACTTTAGCTTGGGGGTTAATGGTCTTGCCTGCTCTGGTTATTCTATTGGCACTGAAGCCACTGGTTTGGCAATCACAACTGTTTGAATTAGCGCTGTTGTTACTCGCTATTGATTGGCGTAACAATGAAAAGTTGGCAAATCAGTTGATCAAAGCACTTGGCCGAGAAGATAAAGCCGCGGCTCGCCAGTTATTGGCTCCGATTGTTAACCGTCAAACTGAATCACTGTCATCACTTGGACTTGGCAAAGCCGCGGCTGAAACTATCATCATGGGTTACGCTCGTAATGTGGTTTGTGTTTTATTCTGGTACGCCATTGGTGGTGGAATCGCCGCGTTAATGTATCGCCTGATTGTTGAGTTAGCGCGTGCATGGTCACCAAGCCGTAAGCAGTTCTCTCCATTTGGATCAACGGCAATCAAGATCGTCGCTATCTTAGAATTTATACCGATGCGATTGTTTGCCTTAATGATTGTATGTGGTGATAAAGCGTCTCACACATTCAAGATGATGCTCGTTCAGAGTCGATCTTGGCCATTGCCCGGCCCAGCATGGTTGATTACTGCTGTCGGCAACAAGCTTGAGCTGTCACTGGGCGGCCCTGCGATTTACGACAACACCAAAGCTATTCGAGCAAAATTAGGCGGCAGAATCGCCCCTTCAGCCCTGCACTTGTCTCAAGTTCAAAAACTGCTGTTTGGTCGCATCGCTATCTGGATATTTTTACAAAGCCTAATCTTACTATTTGTTCACCAAGGGATTTAGAGTGAAACCATCAGCACTTGTTACAAGCCTTACTATTTTGTCTTCCAGCTTATGGCTGCCTTTATCATTTGCAGAAGAAACATTACTGATTTCAGAAAAAGTTCAACCTGCTCAACGTGTGGTTAGCCTTGCTCCTCATGCCACTGAACTCGCATACAGCGCTGGTTTAGGTGATAAGCTTGTTGCGGTGAGTGAGCGAAGTGATTATCCACCACAAGCTGGCAAGCTAGAGAAAGTGGCGAATTACCAAGGCATCAAGGTTGAGAAGATCATCGCCCTACAGCCTGACTTGATTCTTGCATGGCCAGCGGGAAACCCACCAAGAGAACTCGCGAAACTGGAGCAATTTGGTTTTAATATTTACTACTCAAAAACCAAGAGCCTAGATAACATCGCGACCAATATTAAGCAACTTAGCCAATTCGCAAGCGATCCAAGTATTGGCGAAAATAACGCTCAACAATACAGAGAGCAGCTCAACGCGTTGAGACTAAAATACAAAGATGCCGAGCCAGTAAACTACTTCTACCAACTCAGTGAGAAGCCGATCATCACTGTTGCTCAAGGGCACTGGCCAAGTGAGGTGTTTGAGTTTTGTGGTGGCCACAATATTTTCGAAGACAGTGCTTCCCCTTACCCGCAAGTTGGCATTGAACAAGTTGTGTTAAGGAAGCCGCAAGTGATCTTCACTTCTCAGCACGCGATTGAGAATGGAACCATGTGGCAAACTTGGGAAGATGAGATCCCAGCAGTCGCTCAACATCAGATTTGGTCACTTAATTCTGACTGGATTAATCGCCCGACGACGAGAACTTTGAAAGCGATCCAACAAGTATGCGATTTCTTCGATAGAGCTAGGCAAAATCACTAACTATTTGCAGCGTTTTTTCGTACAATTCGCCACCGACCTGTCCCTACAATTTTAACTATAAGAGCACCAGTATCATGGACTCCATGCTGCTTTATATTATCGATTTATTTGGTACCGCCATCTTTGCCGTCTCAGGCGTATTTGTCGCTGGCCGTCTTAAGATGGATCCCTTTGGCGTAGCCGTTCTAGGCAGTGTAACCGCGATTGGCGGCGGTACTATTCGTGACATGGCACTAGGAGCAACTCCCGTGTTTTGGATCACCGATACCACCTACCTTTGGGTTATCATCACCACCTGTTTGCTGACCATGATTATAGTAAGACGTCCAAAGCGTCTGGCTTGGTGGATATTGCCGGTATGTGATGCGATCGGCTTAGCGGTGTTTGTTGGTATTGGTGTAGAAAAAGCACTGATTTATCAAGACTCGGCATTAGTGGCCATTATCATGGGTGTGATCACCGGCTGTGGTGGCGGCATTATCCGTGACGTACTTGCTCGTGAAGTCCCAATGATCCTAAGAAGTGAAGTCTACGCAACTGCTTGTATCATTGGCGGCGCTTTCCATACCATGGCGCTCAACATGGGACACGACTCAGAAACCGCCTTTTTGGCCGGCGTGTTCACGACACTATTGATTAGGCTTGGCGCCATTCGCTGGCACTTATCACTGCCGACTTTCGCTATCAAATAGATAGGACGATGACTAAAAGGCTCCGCAAAGGAGTCTTTTTTAATCCAGCTCGCTCTGCAATCCATTCTAATGCTCTCGTGACACTTTGCGTTCACAATTAAAAATACCTAACTGAGTTCAAACCTTTAATTTCAAATCTAGAGAATGAATGACGTTTAAGGTAACTTGGTTCAATCATTCCCAACTTTCATGAATATCACTCAATGTTACTAGAAGGAATCGAAACTCTATTGGTTTTAAGTAAAGCTAAAACCATGAGCCGAACCGGCAGTTTGCTTTATATCAGCCAATCAGCGGTCAGCAAACGGATTGCAAATTTAGAGAAGAAGTTAGGTAAGAAACTCATAGAACCGAGTGGCCGACAGATAAAACTGACGCCGGATGCAATCGCGCTCATCGAAAGTATTGGCCCAGCATTCAATGAACTTAGAGGGCTTATCTACGAGCAACAAGAGTTGGAAGACACCACCCTTATTACCTTAGATAGCTCTAAATCTTTGATCGCAGGTTATCTAGGTGAAATGATGGGGAAATTTATCCAGCAAGATAAATACATCACCATCACCACTAATCATACACCAAGAATTATCGAGCGAGTGCAGTCTGGTAAGGCGACCTTGGGGTTGTGTGCTGGTCTACTGCCGCCGCATCATGGATTGATGACATTCCACCTGTTTGATGAGCCGTTTTACATAGTAAGTAAGTCGCCGCTAACGGAGCTTCCTCCAATGGTCATCACTAACGATATGACCAATCCAGCCAACTCTTATCAGTTATCTGTGCTTGAAAAGTTCGGCATCAAACCCTTGATGGAGATGGATGCCTACACCGCAGCAGCCCAGCTAGCGTTGGGAGGAACGGGGCCGGCTTTGATCCCGCTCTCTATCGTAAAGACACTCAATATTGAGCCTCAATACCTGTTTAGCTTTCCAGAGTTAGAGGGATTAATTCGACCTATTCATATCTGTGTAAGGCCGAATAGCTATCAATCTCCGCGAGTTAAAATACTGATAGAATCCATTGTTGATGCTGTTCCCAAAGCAGTTTAGACGCCATTAACATCGACATCACGATCACAAGAGGGCGAATCCATTTCTGCCCTTTTGTCACCACGACTTTAGCGCCAAGTTGAGCGCCCATAAAACCACCAACTGCCATCACTAATCCTAATTCCCAAATTGGCAAGCCAGCTAAAATAAAGAAGATCAATGCGGCTATATTCGATGTGAAGTTAAGTATCTTGGTGCGTGCCGTTGCATCCACTAAAGAGAAGTGACCGATAGCGACAAAACATACCGTGAAAATTGAACCTGTTCCTGGGCCAAAAAAGCCATCGTAGAAGCCAACTCCGCCACCAATACACAAAGCAAACATCGCCTCAGAGATCTTCTGCTTTCCTTCAGACGCTCTAGTTTGGGGTGCTAACAGGAAATAGAGAGAGATAGCGATAAGCAGCAGCGGTATCACGCTAGTCAGTAAACTCGCATCAATGTGCTGGACTAACTCGGCACCAATTGCAGAGCCAATAAAAGTACAAAAGATCGCGAGGCGCATCTCTTTAATACTAACGATGCCGTTGCGCACGAAATACCAACTGGCAGAAAAACTACCAAATGAGCTTTGAAGTTTATTGGTTGCCAGTGCTTGCGTTGGTGGCACTCCGGCCGCTAGCAATGCAGGTAGAGTCAGCAATCCACCGCCGCCAGCCATTGCATCAATAAAGCCTGCCGCCGTTGCAACAACAAACAAGATAGCCAATATTTCTAGAGTGATTTCCATATACCCAACGCCTTAAATTCTCGTGTAGCGACAACTTACCACCGTGAGCAAACAATCAACAACGAAACACAAGATTGTAACCTATTCCAAATTTTCATCATTTAGCCATCACCAGATAACAGACATAAAAAAGCCCACTCCGAAGAGTGGGCTTTGAGCATTTATATCCGCTTAACAGCGATACACGTGAGTCAATTAAGCTTGAGAAGCTTTAACTTGTGCGTGTAGCTCTTGAACTGAAGTTACTGACGTTTTCGCGTCTGCAGTGTGCGCCATACAAGTCGCGAATGCAGCGTTTAGCGTAGTCGTGTAGTTCACTTTCTCAGCCAATGCACCACGACGAAGAACTTTAGAATCTTCAATCGCTTGACGGCCAGCCGCAGTGTTCACAATGTACGTGTACTCGTTGTTCTTGATACGGTCAAGAATGTGAGGACGACCTTCATGTACCTTGTTTACTAGACGTGGGTTGATACCCGCTTCGCCAAGGATAACTGCAGTACCGTGTGTTGCGTCTAGCTGGTAGCCAAGCTTAGATAGCTTAGATGCTAGGTCAACAACACGCTCTTTGTCGCCTTCGCGAACAGAAAGAAGTGCACGGCCGCCTTCTGGGTAGATGTTGCCACAACCCAATTCAGCTTTAGAGTATGCTTCAGCAAATGTTGCACCAACACCCATAACCTCACCAGTAGAGCGCATTTCTGGGCCTAATAGTGGGTCAACACCAGGGAATTTGTTGAACGGAAGAACAACTTCTTTCACTGAGTAGTATGGTGGGATGATTTCTTTCGTAAAGCCTTGAGACTCTAGCGATTGACCCGCCATAACACGAGCTGCAATCTTAGCGACAGCTGCACCTGTTGCTTTTGATACGAACGGTACTGTACGTGCTGCACGAGGGTTAACTTCGATTAGGTACACTTCGTTGTTCTTAACAGCAAACTGCGTATTCATTAGACCACGAACACCCAACTCGAACGCTAGTTTTTCAACTTGCTCACGCATTACGTCTTGGATTTCTTGGCTTAGCGTGTAAGCAGGAAGAGAACATGCTGAGTCACCTGAGTGAACACCCGCTTGCTCGATATGCTCCATGATACCCGCAATAACAACGCGCTCACCGTCACAAATCGCATCAACGTCTACTTCAATTGCATCATCTAGGAAGCTATCAAGTAGTACTGGAGATTCGTTTGAAACACTTACTGCTTCGTTGAAGTAGCGACGTAAGTCTTGCTCGTCGTATACGATTTCCATCGCACGACCACCAAGAACATAAGAAGGACGAACAACCAATGGGAAGCCGATTTCGCGAGATTTCTCTACCGCTTGCTCCATTGTTGTTACTGTCGCATTTTCTGGTTGTAGAAGACCAAGACGGTCAACAGCAACTTGGAAACGCTCACGGTCTTCTGCACGGTCGATGGCGTCAGGGCTAGTACCAATGATTGGTACGCCAGCTGCTTCAAGCTCACGAGCCAGTTTCAGTGGAGTTTGACCACCGTACTGAACGATAACGCCTTTTGGCTTCTCAACACGAACGATTGCTAGTACGTCTTCCAGAGTTACTGGTTCAAAGTACAGACGGTCAGACGTATCGTAGTCTGTCGAAACTGTCTCAGGGTTACAGTTAACCATGATTGTTTCGTAGCCATCTTCACGTAATGCTAGAGATGCATGTACACAACAGTAATCGAATTCAATACCTTGGCCGATACGGTTTGGACCGCCGCCTAAGATCATGATTTTCTCTTTGTCTGTTGGGTTCGATTCACATTCGTCATCGTAAGATGAGTACATGTAAGCCGTATCAGAAGAGAACTCAGCCGCACAAGTATCTACGCGCTTGTAGACAGGGTGAATATCGTATTGGTCACGTAGACGACGTATTTCACTTTCAGCCACACCTAGAATCTTAGACAGGCGAGCATCAGCAAAACCTTTACGCTTAAGCTTCATTAGCTCGTCTTTATTCAGACCAGCAAAGCCTTTCGCTTTAAGTTCTTGCTCTAGTTTTACGATGTCTTCGATTTGGACTAGGAACCAACGGTCAATTTGCGTTAGGTTGAATACACCATCAACTGACATACCAGCACGGAAAGCATCTGCGATGTACCAAATACGGTCAGAACCCGCTTCTTTAAGCTCATGACGAATCGTCGTTAGAGCGTCAGGTGCATCTAGGTCGACCATTTCGTCAAAACCAGTTGCGCCAACTTCTAGACCGCGAAGTGCTTTCTGTAGAGACTCTTGTTGGTTACGGCCGATAGCCATAACTTCACCAACCGACTTCATTTGCGTCGTTAGACGGTCGTTAGCACCTGCAAACTTCTCGAAGTTAAAACGAGGAATCTTAGTTACTACGTAGTCGATTGTTGGTTCGAATGATGCTGGCGTTGCGCCGCCAGTGATGTCATTCATTAGCTCGTCTAGCGTAAAGCCAACAGCCAGTTTCGCTGCAATCTTAGCGATTGGGAAACCTGTTGCTTTAGAAGCAAGTGCAGAAGAACGAGATACACGTGGGTTCATCTCGATGATAACCATACGGCCATCTTTCGGGTTGATACCAAACTGTACGTTTGAGCCACCTGTTTCAACACCAATCTCACGAAGTACTGCTAGAGAAGCGTTACGCATTAGTTGGTATTCTTTGTCTGTCAGCGTTTGTGCTGGAGCTACGGTGATTGAGTCACCCGTATGAATACCCATTGGGTCGAAGTTTTCAATCGCACATACGATGATGCAATTGTCGTTTTTGTCGCGAACCACTTCCATCTCGTACTCTTTCCAACCGATAAGTGACTCATCGATTAGAAGTTCGTTGGTTGGAGAAAGATCCAGACCACGACGACAAATTTCTTCAAATTCTTCTTTGTTATAAGCGATACCACCGCCTGTACCACCCATCGTAAACGATGGACGAATGATACAAGGGAAACCAACCATTTCTTGAACTTTGTAAGCTTCTTCCATCGTTTTCGCGGTATCAGCCGTTGGACACTCAAGACCAATAGCTTTCATTGCTTTATCAAAACGAGAGCGGTCTTCAGCTTTATCGATAGCGTCAGCAGTTGCGCCAATCATCTCTACGCCGAACTCTTCAAGTACGCCGTATTTTTCTAAATCTAACGCACAGTTAAGTGCAGTTTGGCCGCCCATTGTCGGTAGAACTGCATCAGGCTTCTCTTTAGCGATGATGTTACGAACCACTTCCCATTGGATAGGTTCGATGTAAGTCGCATCAGCCATGTCTGGGTCAGTCATGATTGTCGCTGGGTTCGAGTTTACAAGAATAACTCGGTAACCTTCTTCGCGAAGTGCTTTACAAGCTTGAGCACCAGAGTAATCAAACTCACATGCTTGACCGATAACAATCGGACCAGCACCTAGAATTAGAACACTTTTAATGTCAGTACGTTTTGGCATTATCTACTACTCCGGATTACGCTGTGTCTTGTTTGTTTGCAACAGACTGGTTAATTAATTCAATGAAGTGGTCGAATAGCGGCGCCGCATCTTCTGGACCTGGACTTGCTTCTGGGTGACCTTGGAAGCTAAATGCTGGTTTGTCTGTACGGTGGATACCTTGTAGAGAACCATCAAATAGAGACTTATGAGTCGCTCGTAATGTCTCTGGAAGCGTATCTTCGTCAGCAGCAAAGCCGTGGTTTTGTGAAGTAATCATCACAACATCACGATCTAAATCTTTAACCGGGTGGTTTGCACCGTGGTGACCAAACTTCATTTTCACTGTCTTAGCGCCTGACGCAAGAGCAAGAATCTGGTGACCTAGACAGATACCAAAGATTGGTAAACCTTTTTCTAGGAACACTTTTGTTGCTTCAATTGCGTAAGTACATGGTTCTGGGTCACCAGGGCCATTTGAAAGGAAAACACCGTCTGGGTTCAGAGCAAGTACTTCTTCAGCAGAAGTTTCAGCAGGAACAACCGTTAGGCGGCAGCCGCGGTCAACAAGCATTCGTAAGATGTTTCGTTTTGCACCGAAGTCATAAGCAACAACGTGGTATGGCAATTCAGAGTCTGCTTTCGCTTCAGGAAGTCCACCCGTAAGCGTCCACGAACCTTGTTTCCATTGATACGCTTCTTTTGTTGTAACTTCTTTCGCAAGGTCCATACCTTTCAGGCCAGGGAATTCTTTTGCTTTAGCTAGAGCCAAAGCTTCGTCTAAATTTCCATCGTTTACTGAAGAGCCAGCTACGATACAACCGTTCTGTGCGCCTTTTTCACGAAGAATACGCGTCAGCTTACGAGTATCGATATCAGCGATACCAACAACGTTTTGCGACTTAAGGTAATCAGAAAGGGATTGTTCATTACGGAAGTTAGAAGCGATTAGAGGGAGATCGCGAATCACAAGGCCTTGAGCGTGGATTGAAGAAGATTCTTCGTCTTCGGAATTGGTTCCGGTATTGCCAATGTGAGGGTAAGTAAGGGTAACGATTTGTTGAGAATAGGAAGGATCAGTGAGGATTTCTTGGTACCCCGTCATCGAGGTATTAAAAACGACTTCACCAACTGCAGAACCTACAGCGCCAATGGCTTCACCGTGAAATACTGTCCCATCTTCTAGGACGAGTAGTGCTGACTTCTTCAAGACAACCTCCAGAAATAAAAATGCATTAAAATTGATTTAATTTGCAAATCTACCTTCCTGCAACACCAAAAACTGCGTGTTTATGGAAATTAGACAAATTGGCGGTATTTTAGTGATCTGCGTGATACGTGTCAACATTTAACGCAAAAGAAATTAAACATTTGTAAGAACTAATTCAATTTCCTTTACCAAAGCTTCAAAAGTTCAACTTTCATACTCAATTAATAGGAATATTACGATTTTCTAATTTTCACCCGTCATTTTAGCTAACCATAGAGTGCCAAAAATATCAGCGACAAAACGCAATCGATAAATACCAAGAGAAAACATAATAATTTAAAGATCTAAAACAAAAAACACACTAAGGCCTGCATAAATAGCATAAAAATAGAGGGAAAATGGCGATAAGAAGAAAGTAGAAGGAAGATTGTAGAAGAGAGATTATTAAGGAAAAGCCACCAAATAAAGAAAGCGCCGGCAATTGCCAGCGCATAAATATCTATTTATAGATCGTTTAAACCAAGGACGTCTGTCATGGTATAAAAGCCTGCTGGCTTATCATTTAGCCAAACAGCTGCCTTTATCGCACCATTAGCAAAGGTCATTCTATCCGTTGCTTTATGGGTAATTTCAACGCGCTCACCAATATCAGCAAACATTGCGGTATGCTCGCCAATGATGTCACCGGCACGGATTGTCGCAAAACCAATCTCATCTTTGGTACGCTCGCCCGTAATGCCTTCGCGTGACCATACAGCGACATCGTTTAGCTCATTGCCCATCGCACCAGCGATCGCTTCGCCCATACCAATCGCAGTACCTGACGGTGCATCGACTTTATGACGGTGATGAGCCTCTACGATTTCAACATCACAGTAATCGCCCATCACTTTAGCAGCCTTCTCTAACAGCTTAAAAACCAAGTTCACACCAACGCTATAGTTCGGTGCCATTACGATAGCCATCTCTTTTGAAGCCGCATCGATAACCTGCTTTTCTTCTTCAGAGAAACCCGTAGTGCCGATGATCAGTTTTTTACCGTGACGTTTACAAAGTTCAATATTCGCTAATGTGCTTACAGGTGCGGTAAAGTCGACGATCACGTCAAACTGTTCAATCGCTTTCGAAAGGTCATCAACTAGAGCCACATCAAAACGACCTTCACCGCATAACTCGCCGACGTCAACACCGACCAAAGATGATTCTGGACGTTCTGAACCAGCACCAACGCTTGCTTCTGAATTATGGTGAGCGGCTTTCACCAAGTTACGACCCATACGGCCAGCTGCTCCTGCAATTGCAATTCTTACCACTGCGAATATCTCCATTGTTTTGGTTACCGTTGCCACTTATCTCTTGCAGCAACGTTCAATCGATTAATCTCTTTAAACTAACAACAATCTCAAACTCAGGCTAGCAATTACGAAAACTCTTTTATTACTCGCTCTAAAATTGGCACGTTTGCTTCGGGGAAGGCGTATTGACTCAATGATTCAAGATCGACCCATTCACCTTGTTGACCTTCTTTACCATAAGGCTGTTGCTCGAATTCGGTCACAAGGATGAAATCAAACTTAAGTGACTTATCCGTATAGTCAAACTCAAGGTGTTCAAACAAAGTCTGTTCTGTCACCTTAATACCAATCTCTTCATCAAGCTCACGAGCCATTGCTTGTTCAATGGTTTCACCCACTTCAACCTTACCTCCAGGAAACTCCCAGAAGCCGCCTTTATGCTTGTCGTCTGGGCGTTTAGTAATAAAGACCTGTGACTTATCTTGGTTGAAGATAATACCCGCGACAATATGGATTCTTTTCATATGATGATGTTCCTTAATAAACGCTTCGCTCAAGCAGCCCCTGAATACGTCATCCTCAAGAAGGAGTAACGACTGAGTTGGGAAGCTAATACAACAACCTTAAGCCAAACTATCAAACAAGATTCCCTACTGCGCTCGTTCCTCGCTATAGGGAATGACGACTTTCCTTTCGACAAAAAGATAAGTCATGAAATTTACATACAAAAAGAGCCGCCTAAGCGACTCTTTTTATCAATAAGTTTGTGTGAAGCTAAGTTGTAACGCGTTAAGTGCAAGGAGGAGGCACGGAGCTTACGTTAGTAAGTGAGTACCTCCGACACTGCAATTATCCGTTACAGCGAAGGTTCACCAAACTTAGTCTATTTTACCGTGACACTGTTTGTACTTCTTACCACTTCCACATGGACATGGTTCGTTACGACCCACTTTACGCTCATCGCGTACTACCGTTTGTGGAGATGCCGCATCCGCTTCATCGTCAGCTAGCTGGTTTTCAGCCGTTGCATGTTGTGCTTGTGCACGACGCGCCGCTTGTTCAGCTTGAGCTTGACGTTGAGCTTCCATCTTTTCAACTTCTTCTTGTTGCTGAACACGAACTTTAGAAAGGATGGTCACAACGTCTGTTTTCAGTACATCTAGTAGGCCTTCAAACAGTTCAAACGACTCGCGCTTATACTCTTGTTTCGGGTTCTTCTGAGCATAACCACGTAAGTGGATACCTTGACGAAGGTGATCCATCGCAGCCAAGTGCTCTTTCCAAAGGCCGTCTAGCGTTTGTAGCATCACAGACTTCTCGAAGTTACGCAGTACTTGAGCACCAACCACTTCTTCTTTCTGTTTGTAAGAATCAACCGCCATACCAAGAATGCGCTCACGCAATGCTTCTTCATAAAGCTTGTCGTCTTCGTCTAACCAACCTTGAATGTCAAAGTCTAGATCGAAGTCATTCTTCAGACGATCTTGCAGACCCGCAATATCCCACATATCTTCAAGAGACTGAGGAGCGATGTATTCATCAATAACTGACGCCAGTACATCTTCACGGTTGTGTTCGATCATTTCACTGATGTCATCTGAACTCATCAGTTCATCACGTAGCTCATAAACAACCTTACGTTGGTCATTGGCTACATCATCGTACTCAAGAAGCTGCTTACGGATGTCGAAGTTACGACCTTCCACTTTACGTTGTGCTTTTTCAATTGAGCGAGACAGCATCTTAGATTCAATCGCTTCGCCTTCGTCCATACCACTTTGGATAAGACCAGCCATACGATCAGACGTAAATATACGTAGTAGAGAATCTTCCATTGATAGGTAGAAACGAGAAGAACCCGCATCACCTTGACGACCAGAACGACCACGTAGCTGGTTATCGATACGGCGAGATTCATGACGCTCAGTACCAATGATGTGCAGACCACCTGACTCAAGTACTTTATCGTGAATGATTCTCCAATCAGCTTTGATCTTCTCGATCTGCTCTTTGGTTGGGTTCTCTATCTTCTCAAGTTGTGCCTGCCAGCTACCACCTAGCACGATATCGGTACCACGACCGGCCATGTTAGTTGCGATAGTTACCGCACCAGGCATACCAGCTTGTGCAACGATCTCAGCTTCCATTTCATGAAACTTAGCATTTAGAACGTTGTGCTTAATTTTTGATTTTTTCAATGCGTTAGACAGCAGTTCAGATTTCTCGATAGAAACTGTACCAACCAGTGATGGCTGACCAGCCGCTACACGGTCTTTGATGTCTTCAATGATCGCATTGAACTTGTCTTCTTCAGTACGATAAACCACATCTGGCATATCGTTACGAACCATAGGCTTGTTGGTTGGGATAACCACCGTTTCTAGGCCGTAGATAGACTGGAATTCGAACGCTTCTGTATCAGCAGTACCTGTCATACCTGACAGTTTTTCATACAGACGGAAGAAATTCTGGAATGTGATCGATGCTAATGTTTGGTTTTCATTTTGAATCTTCACACCTTCTTTAGCTTCAACAGCTTGGTGTAAACCTTCAGACCAACGACGACCTGGCATAGTACGACCAGTATGTTCATCAACGATAACCACTTCGCCTTCTTCAGTAACGATGTAGTCGACGTTTTTCTCAAACAATACGTGTGCACGAAGCGCAGCATTCACATGGTGCAATAGGCTGATATTGGTTGGAGAGTAAAGTGTGTCACCCTCTTCCATCAAGCCGTTTTTGACCATTAGTTCTTCTACAAACTCTTGACCGTTTTCAGTCAGGTGAACCTGTTTTGATTTTTCGTCCATGGTGTAGTGACCTTCACCACGGTACTCTTCTGAATCTTCTTTATCTTGACGCTCTAGAGAAGGAATTAGAGTGTTAATGCGCGTATAAAGGTCAGAACTATCTTCAGCGGGGCCAGAGATAATTAACGGAGTACGAGCTTCATCAATTAAGATTGAGTCAACCTCATCGACTACAGCAAAGAAGCGCTCACGTTGAACTCGGTCTTCAGCACGGAAAGCCATGTTGTCACGAAGGTAATCAAAACCAAACTCGTTGTTTGTTCCGTATAGGATGTCAGCTTGGTACGCTTCTTTTTTCTCTGGCGGAGCCATGTTTGCCACATTCACGCCAACAGTCATGCCAAGGAATTCAAATAATGGGCGGTTTGTTTCCGCATCACGCTTCGCTAGGTAATCGTTCACCGTTATTACGTGAACACCTTTGCTTGGTAGCGCGTTTAGATAAGCTGGTAGGGTTGCGGTAAGTGTCTTACCTTCACCAGTACGCATCTCTGCAATTTGGCCAGCATTTAGAACCATGCCACCAATCATTTGCACGTCAAAGTGACGCATGCCGTAAACACGCTTCGACGCTTCACGTACCGTAGCGAATGCTTCAGGTAGAAGTTGATCTAACGATTCACCTTTATCTAAGCGCTCACGAAACTCAACCGTTTTTGCTTTTAGTTCATCGTCTGAAAGAGCTTCAAACGTTGGTTCGAAGTTATTAATTTCTTTTACAATTTTTCTAAGGCGGCGCAGTGTTCTGTCATTGCGACTGCCAATTACCTTTGTCAGCAGCTTAGTAATCATGTGCTTGGAATCTCTTCGTTCTCAGATCGTCCGCGATCTATTTTAAATGCCGTCAGTCTCTACTAGCTATAAACTAGTCTTTAGTTACTAACCAAGGATACTGAGATAAATCTAGTATCTTTGATATTGTACTTGAGAGTAGAGTTTTCAAGGCTTCAGTTAAAATTAATGCCCTCTAGTGTAAGTAATTTTCACACCAACGACCATTTATAACCCCATTTGTTTGATGTGCTTGGTACTTTTCTTTCTAATTGTTGATGGATTAGCCAGACTGTAGCCAAATACTAGGCAACTTTTAAATACTGACGACACTGTATCTGGAAAATAGATACAAAAAAACCAGGTCAATGACCTGGTTTTCAAAATCTTATATTGTCGTAAACAACAATTACGCTAGAACCATTCCTGGTTCAGCAAACGCAACAGGAGAGCCAACCTCTTCTTCGAATGTTGCCCATTCCCAAGCTTCTGCATCAGCAAGTACTGCGCGTAGTAGTTGATTATTTAGGCCGTGACCTGATTTGTATGCTCGGAACTCACCGATAATAGCGTGTCCACACATGTAAAGGTCACCAATCGCATCTAGCACTTTATGCGTTACGAACTCGTTTTCGAAACGTAGACCTTCTTCATTAAGAATTCGGTATTCGTCTAGTACGATTGCGCAATCAAAGCTACCACCCAAACACAAGTTTTGTGATTGTAGGTATTCAATATCACGCATGAAGCCGAAGGTACGAGCACGAGAAATTTCTTTCACAAAGCCTTGTGAAGAAAAATCAAACAACAGGTGCTGTTCATCAGATTCAATTGCTGGATGGTTGAATTCGATTTCGAAGTCCATACGGAAGCCGTTAAATGGCACAAACTCTGCCCACTTATCGCCATCTTCAAAACGGATTGGCTTTTTGATTCGAATAAAACGTTTCGCTGCATTCAGTGTTTCTACACCCGCTTGCTGTAGCAAGTATACGAATGGGCTTGCGCTACCATCCATAATTGGGATCTCTGGTGCATCGACTTCAACAATAATGTTGTCGATACCCATACCCGCTAGAGCTGCATTAAGGTGTTCCACTGTAGAGATACGTACGCCTTCGTCATTAACAAGAGCAGTACATAACATAGTGTCACGAACTGACGCTGGATCAGCTGGGAAATCTACAGGTGGATTTACATCTGTACGACGATAAACAATACCTGTATTTGCAGCTGCCGGGCGAAGAGTAAGTGTGACTTTACGACCAGAGTGGAGACCCACACCAGTTGTTTTCACAATTTCTTTCAGAGTACGTTGTCTGATCATCTGCTTGCCTCGTTATCAGTGCTACAAATCACGGTCAGTATTTACCGACCGCGAATTTTACCATTAATTCGACGATAGTCAAACTTTGGGTATTTGTTAATCAGCCTGACGTCGTAAGAATGCCGGAATATCTAAGTATCCACTCTCTTTCTCAGCTTTAGGTGCTGCACTTTGGCTAGCGCCTGTACCTGAAGAAACAGGTGACGTTGTTGGCTGCGGCTTAACTTGAGGTTTTACCTCAGTTTTTTCTTGCAATGGTTGTGCCACTTTATCTTCCACTTTTGGTGCAGTTTGAGCCGCGACCTGTGGTTGAGGAGTTGGTGCAACCTTAGCTTTACCACCAGCAACTAATGTAATGTCTGGTTTTTTCTCTGTGCCGATACCTGTTGCTACAACAGTTACACGGATTTCATCCGTCATATCAGGGTCTAGAGAAGTACCAATCACAACTGTTGCGTTATCAGATGCGAATGCCTTAACTGTATTACCTACTGTTTCGAATTCATCTAAGCGCATATCTAGGCCTGCTGTGATATTCACAAGAACGCCACGAGCGCCAGCTAGGTCGATGTCTTCTAGTAGTGGGCTAGAAATTGCCGTTTCAGCAGCTTCTTCAGCACGGTCTTCGCCTTTTGCGATACCGCTACCCATCATTGCATGACCCATCTCTGACATTACGGTGCGAACATCCGCGAAATCGACGTTAATCATACCTGGGCGAGTAATTAGCTCAGCGATACCTTGTACAGCATTTTTAAGTACATCATTTGCACTTGCGAAAGCTTCTAGCAGAGTGACGCCGCGGCCAAGTACCTTAAGTAGCTTTTCATTTGGAATCGTAATTAAAGAATCCACATGCTTAGAAAGCTCTTCGATACCTTGCTCAGCAAACGCTAAACGTTTTTTGCCTTCGAAGCTAAATGGCTTAGTTACAACAGCAACCGTTAGCACACCCAGCTCTTTCGCAACTTCAGCAATAACTGGAGCAGCACCTGTACCCGTACCACCGCCCATACCAGCTGCGATAAATACCATATCGGCGCCAGTTAGAACTTCTTTAATTCTTTCTCGATCTTCGAGAGCTGCATCACGGCCTACTTGTGGGTTTGCACCAGCGCCCAAACCTTTAGTGATATCACCACCAATTTGGATCACGCTGCTAACGCTTGTTTTACGAAGTGCTTGTGCATCAGTGTTAACACTGATGAATTCTACACCTTCGATTGATTCACGCACCATGTGCTCAACAGCGTTACCGCCACCGCCACCAACTCCAACGACTTTAATTACTGCATCGTCAGACATTTCCATCATCGGTTCAAACATGTGTTATCTCCGTTTTTTCCTGCAACTCAGGTTAAAACTCTTTTTGTATCCAATTACGCAATTTACCAAATAAACCAGACATAGAAGGTGCTGAACGCTTAGGTTCGCTGTAATCACCTTCATCGCTGATCTGACAATCTCTTGCGTAATGAAGTAAACCAACCGCCGTAGAATGATACGGCTCTTTAACATAGTCGGTTAAACCACTAACTTCTAACGGCTTACCAACTCGAACTTGATTGCGGAAAACACGTTCCGCACACTCTACCAATCCGTCAATTTGTGCCGCTCCACCAGTGAGAACGACGCCAGCTGCAAGGTGGTGTTTAATACCTTCATCTCGTAGCTGTAATTGAACCGTATCAATAGTTTGGTTAACGAGCCCCATAAGTTCAGTGTAACGTGGTTCAATCACTTCCGACAAAGTTTGTCTTTGCAAACTTCTCGATGGACGGCCACCTACACTAGGGACGTTAACAGAATCATCCTTGCTTACGAGTTCACTCAGAGCGCAACCATGGTTTACTTTTATCTCTTCAGCATCGCTCACTGGCGTGCCAAAAGCGAAGGCAATATCACTGGTTACTGCATTTCCTGCGTAAGAAAAGACTTCTGTGTGTCGCAGTGCGCCGCCAGTCCAAATGGAGATATCCATCGTACCAGCACCAATATCAACAACACAGACTCCAAGCTCTCTCTCGTCGTCAGTAATTACCGCATTACTTGAGGCAAGTCCTGAAAACACGATTTGTTCTACAGTGAGACCACATCGTTCAACAGCTTTAATAATATTTCTCGCCATGTCGCTATGGCAAGAAATTAGGTGAACACTGACTTCCATTCGAACACCAGATAAACCAAGTGGGTTCTTAATCCCTTCTTGATAATCAATGGTAAATTCCTGAGGGATCACGTGCAGAATTCTCTGCTCATCACCTATTTTAATTGATTTCGCGGTATGGATCGCTCGATCCATATCGTCTTGAGACACTTCTTCATCAGAGATAGTGCCCATGCCTTTTTCAATTCGGCTTGCGATATGTTTACCCGATAGCGAGATAAATACATTGCTGATTTGGCATTCCGCCATCAACTCTGCTTGATCAATCGCTCGCTGAACCGACTTAACTACCGACTCTAGGTCGTTTACACCACCTTTATCCATACCTCTGGATGGGCTTTGCCCAGAACCAATGATATTGATTTGACCATCAGGCAATATTTCACCAACTAGAGCTGATATGGTCGCAGTGCCTATATCAAGACCAACGATTATGTTGTCATCTGCGGTCTTAGTCATCTGTACTCTCTTCTAACTCTTGCTCTGGAAACCAGCCTACAGCGGCTCCCGTATCGTACCTGAGGTCGATGTAGCTCACTTGATTCGCCTTACTACCTAATTCGTTGTAAAGCGAAATAAAGCGCTCAACACGCTCATCTAAAAAATCTTTACCTAATTCTAAACGAATACCGTTGTCTAGAATGATTTGCCAGGCGCGACGCTCATTGAGAACGAGCGAGGTAACGGTTAACCCTAGGCTGTTAATTAAAGGCGTTATCTGTCGCCACTTTTCAATCACTTGTTGGCTAGTGCCATCTGGACCGTAAAGTTTAACTCTATCACCCTTCAAAAGGCCAATATCACCATTAAACACCTGACTATCTTCATTCAACAGCATATTGCCATTCCAGATAGCTGTCGCATGATACTCAGTCAAAAATACTTTTATTGTGTCTGGCCACTGCTTACGAATCGAGACAACAGAAACCCAAGGCAACGCTTCTAAACTGTGTTGCAACACGCCAATATCTTGAGACATGAATGTTCCAATATGCTCTAGCTCGCTAAAGGCATGTTGAACATCACCAGCGGTTACATAAGTTAAGTCGCCTTGCAGTACTATTTTCGAGAGAGGCAATCGCTGATCGTCCCACATCCAAGTCAGTGTGGTATAGAAAAGAAATCCAATGAATAGCAATACCATGACAAAAAAAGACCCGCCTAAGGCGTGTTTCTTGAGCGACGGTAAACTGAATAGGTGGCGGTTTTCGCTAAAAGTACTTTCTACCAAAGCCCGCATTCCCTGTCGTTGGTTCGCAATTCTATTCCCTATCTTCGTAATAGAGGTAAAAGCACTTACTTTAACCTATGAATTATACTGAGCAAAATTAAACTATCAAACGTTGATAATAAGATTTTTGGTCAATTTTAGGTCAATCGCAAGAAGTGAGCGATTGACCACAGTCTGTAGACAGTATTCTGTTACGCGTTCTGCATTTTATTAATGTCTAACTGTAACGATTCCAACTGCTTCGCTACTCGACCAACATCGCCTGCACCCTGCGTTAAAACAAGGTCACCGCCTTGAATTACGTTGGCTAAAGCCGATGGCAGTGCGTTGATATCGGCAACAAAGATTGGATCTATCTTACCACGCCCGCGAATAGTTCGACTTAATGAACGTCCATCAGCCCCTGCAATTGGTTTCTCACCTGCAGAATAAACATCTAATAGAATAAGTACATCAACTTGCTCAAGAACATTCGCAAAATCATCATATAGATCACGAGTACGGCTGTAACGGTGCGGTTGGAAGATCATAACAAGACGCTTATCAGTCCAACCACTTCGTGCTGCTTGAATGGTTACGTCCACTTCGGTTGGGTGATGACCGTAATCATCGACCAGCATTGCAACGCCTTTACCTGTTTCGTACTCACCTAGATGATCAAAACGACGACCCGTACCTTCGGTTCCCGCCATCGCTTTTAGAATCGCTTCATCGCTGATGTCATCTTCTGTTGCAACAGCAATCGCTGCTGAGGCATTCAATGCATTGTGACGACCCGGAATGTTTAACGTGATATCAAGGTTAGCTTTACCTTCACGTACCACCGTGAACTTGCCTTGCTGGCCTTCTTGCACGTAGTTCTCAATACGAATATCCGCATCTTCTGAGAAACCGTAAGTAATCACTTGGCGGCTAACCTGAGGAATAAGCTCACGCACTACAGGATCATCAACACACATCACAGCCTGACCGTAGAATGGTAGGTTGTGTAAGAAATCAATAAACGTCTGCTTCAGCGTTTCAAAATCGCCGCCGTAAGTATCCATATGATCCGCTTCGATGTTAGTGACGATACTAACCATTGGTTGCAGATGTAAGAATGAAGCATCACTCTCATCGGCTTCAGCGATAAGAATACGGCTCGAACCTAAACGTGCGTTAGTACCTGCACTTTTCACCAAACCACCGTTTACGAAGGTTGGATCTAGGCCTGCTTCAGAGTAAATCTGTGTCACTAGCGCAGTCGTGGTTGTTTTACCGTGTGTACCTGCCACAGCAATACCGTGACGAAAACGCATTAGCTCAGCCAGCATTTCTGCACGACGAACGATCGGTGTGCGCGCTTCACGAGCAGCAATAATTTCTGGGTTTTCTTCGTTGATAGCGGTTGAAACCACCACCACACTTGCATCGGCAACGTTACTTGCTTGGTGACCAACGTAAACAGTAGCCCCCTTGCTAACTAAGCGTTCTGTCACTGGATTTTGAGCAATATCAGAACCTGTGATCTGGTAGCCTTCATTAAGCAAGACTTCAGCAATCCCGCTCATTCCGGCACCACCAATACCAATGAAGTGGATAGATTTAACACGGCGCATCTCTGGCACCATTGCACGGATTTGCGCTAAGTCTTGGGTATGTTCAATCGTCATCAATTCAATCTCATTATTTTGCTAAAGCTTTGATCGCTTCAGCGACAGTCACATCAGCATCAAGCTTGGCGGCTTGACGAGCTTTTGTTGCCATCATTTTTAATTCATTTCTATCAAGCTGCGCGATAGTGTTCGCGAGTTTATCAGCCGTTAGTTGAGGCTGTTCAATCATTAACGCCGCGCCACATTCGACTAAATGATCGGCATTCAACGCTTGTTGTCTGTCTTTGTGCATAAACGGAACGAAAATAGAACCTACACCAGCAGCAGACACTTCAGATACGGTTAATGCACCAGAGCGACACACTAATAGATCTGCCCACTCATAAGCTTGCGCCACATCATCAATAAATTCAGTCACTTGAAAATTATCTACAGAATGTGATTTGTATTGTTCAATCACTTGCTGTTGATTGTTCTTACCTGCTTGATGCACCACAGTGAAGCCTTCACCAAGCTGCGCCATCGTTACTGGCAAGGTATCGTTCAGGATTTTTGCTCCCTGACTACCGCCCATAACCAAGATGCGGATGTCACCATCACGCTCAGCCATGCGTTGCTCGGGGTCAGCTAAGGCAACAACATCTTCGCGTACTGGGTTACCCACCACTTCTGCGGTAGAAAACGCACCAGGAAAAGCTTGGAAAACCTTTTTAGCAATCTTAGACAGCCATTGGTTGGTTAAACCTGCCACTGCATTTTGTTCATGTAGAACCACTGGAATACCAGATAACCAAGCCGCGATACCACCCGGGCCACTGACGTAACCACCCATGCCAAGCACCACATCAGGTTGCCATGCTTTAATATGTCGTCTGGCTTGAAGTATGGCATTAATAATCTGGAACGGCGCTTTAATTAGCTTGCTAATGCCTTGACCACGCAGGCCTTTCACCTTAATGAAGTCGATCTCAATACCATGCTTTGGCACCAGATCCGCTTCCATTCGGTCCGCAGTTCCTAACCAGCGAATTTCCCAACCTTGTTGCTGAAGCTTTTTCGCCACCGCTAACCCAGGGAAAACGTGACCGCCAGTACCACCAGCCATCACTAAAAGTTTTTTGTTTTGTTTCATAACGTTATGATTCTTATTCTACTAATTCGTTTTGATTGTCGGCTTGTTCTTTCTGTTGCACTCGGCATTCATGATCGATACGCAGCAGCATAGAAACCGCTACTGACATCACGATAAGGCTTGAGCCACCGTAACTGATCAGCGGTAAGGTTAACCCCTTGGTCGGAACAATACCTGAAGCGGCACCGACATTAACAAGCGTCTGAAAAGCAAACCAAATACCAATGCCAAACGCCAGATAACCGCTGAACACTTGGTCGTTTTCGAAAGCTTTTTTGCCAATAAAAATAGCTTTAAAAACCAAACTAAAGATCAGCATCAACACTAAGGTTACGCCAACAAAACCCAACTCTTCAGCCAGTACAGCAAAAACAAAATCGGTGTGTGCTTCAGGTAGGTACTCGAGTTTTTGAATTGAATTACCAAGCCCTTGCCCCATCCAATCACCACGACCGAACGCCATCAATGATTGAGTTAGCTGATAACCACTACCAAACGGGTCACTCCAAGGTTCCCAGAATGACGTAACACGTCGAACACGATAAGGCTCAATAACAATCAATCCCACAACGGCAGCAATACCTGCCACCATTAAGGCTATAAATTGTGACAGCTTAGCACCTGCGATAAACAACATGCCAAACAAGGTAACCAACATTACGACAACGGTACCCAAATCGGGCTGGCCAAGTAGCAACACCGCAAAGGCACCGAACACCATGATCGGTTTACCAAAACCACCGAAGAAGGTTTTTCTCACTTCATCCTGTTTACGTACCAAATAGCCCGCCATAAAGATAAACAGAGATAACTTAGCGACTTCAGCAGGTTGTAAGTTAAACAGCCCGAGAGGAATCCAACGTGAGGCACCGTTAACCGACTTACCGACGGCTAACACCACCACTAGCAAAAAGAAGGATAAGCCCAATAGGTACATACTGTATTGAAACCAGCGTTTCATCGGGATTTGTAATATTACGCTGGATACACCTAACGCTAACACCAGGAAAATGGCGTGGCGGAACATGAAGTGAAACGGCTGATCGGTTAAACGAGCACTGATTGGGAACGAAGCCGACGTTACCATTACCAAGCCCGTCAGCATCAGTCCAAGAGCAATCCATACCAACTGACGATCGTAGAGCGCCTCTGGTGTGGCACGGTTAAGCCATTGCCAAATAGATTGATTAATCTCTTTCACTCTTTGCACTGAATGTTAGTCCTTCAACACGTTAGGCATACTCATGAGCAAGTTCAGTGAACGCATCACCTCTCGCCATGAAGTTATTAAATTGATCGAAGCTTGCACATGCAGGAGACAACATCACCATGTCACCCGACACCAATTGTGCAGAGATACTCTCGATGATGTCACGCATGGTATCAAACGTCTTAGCCGATGGATGTAATGGCATAAATTGCGCAGCATCTTCACCGAAGCAACACAGTTGTACGCGGTCTAGTTGCGCCAACACGGGGTTAAGCTCGCTAAAGTCAGCACCTTTGCCCACACCTCCGACTAAGAGATACAAAGTACCTTGGTATTCTAATCCCGACAGAGCCGCTAATGTACTGGCTACGTTGGTCGCTTTCGAGTCGTTAACCCATTTAATTTCGCGTTTGTCAGCCACTACTTGGCAACGATGCGTCAAACCATTGTAGGCTTTCAAAGCTTCAAGACTTTTGCTGTAATCGATACCGACTTGCTTAAGTAGTGCTAAAGAGACTAAAGCATTCGCCACATTATGACGTCCAACCAATGTTAAATCTTGGCTAGGAAGTACAGGCTTGCCGTTGTCCGTTAGCCATTCAGTACCATCAATCGTCACCACACCAAACTCTTGGTCGTCGAGTCCGAATGTCACTAATGGCATACTGTGGTCAGGATAAGTCTCTTTGTCTTCGCGGTTTACAATCGCGTACTGAGCGTTGTTAAAAATTCTTAATTTGGCGTCACGGTAATCGGCCATGCCTTGATAGCGATCCATATGATCTTCTGACAAGTTCAAAAAGGCCGCCGCTGCAAGGTTTAGACTGGATGTTGTCTCTAGCTGAAAGCTTGAAAGCTCAAGGACATATAAATCAGCATCAAGCTCAAGAAGGTCTAAGGCAGGAATACCGATGTTGCCACCAACACCAACGTTAAGACCAGCAGCCTTTGCAAGTACACCCGTTAGATCGGTCACTGTGCTCTTGCCATTGGAACCCGTGATAGCCACAACAGGTTTGTCTACCGCCCAGCCAAACAGTTCAATATCGCCAACAACCGGAGTTCCCGCTTGAATAACATCTTGTATTTCAGGCGTCGCTAAGGCGATACCTGGGTTAGCAACCACTAAATCAGCTTCCGCTAACCATTGGCTATTCCAACTTCCAGAATGCAGCTCTACCGATTCAGGCAAAGATTCTTTTCCTGGTGGTAGCTCTCGCGTATCAATTACCTTCACATGCGTATGAGGTTGATATTTTACGAGATGTTTAACGACAGAGAGCCCGGTAATACCGAGCCCCACAACCACTACATTTTGAATATTTTGCCAATGTTCCATTTAAACAAGATGCTCTTAATAGTTTTAAAGAGCCTCTCATTAAGAGGCTCAGATAGGATTAACGAACTTTCAGCGTTGCTAAGCCAACCAGTACTAATACCATTGAAATGATCCAAAAACGCACGATGACACGTGGCTCCGGCCAACCTTTCAGTTCATAGTGGTGGTGAATTGGTGCCATGCGGAAAATACGCTGACCGCGCAATTTGTAAGAGCCAACTTGCAGTATCACTGACAAAGTCTCCATTACAAACACACCGCCCATGATAACCAATACCAACTCTTGGCGAACTAACACAGCGATCACACCCAGAGCACCACCAAGCGCTAGCGAGCCAACATCGCCCATGAATACTTGTGCAGGATAAGTGTTGAACCATAGAAAACCAAGTCCAGCACCTACGATAGCAGTACATACCACAACCAGCTCGGAGGTGTATGGGATGTATGGAATGTGTAAGTATGACGCAAAGTTAACGTTACCGGTCGCCCAAGCAATTACAGCAAAACCAGCCGCAACCATAACCGTTGGCATAATGGCCAAGCCGTCTAGGCCGTCTGTTAGGTTTACCGCGTTACTGGTTCCCACAATAACAAAGTAAGTTAGTACGATATACAGTAAACCAAGTTGTGGCATCACATCTTTAAAGAAAGGAACAACCAATTGAGTTGCTGCAGTATCGTGCCCGTGAGCATACAGAGCAAACGCCACGACTAACGCAATTGCTGATTGCCAGAAGTACTTCCAGCGAGCGATCAAACCATCGGTGTTCTTACGAACGACTTTACGGTAGTCATCAACAAAGCCAACCGCGCCATAACCAGCAAGTACAACTAATACAGCCCAAACATAAGGATTCGAGAGATCAGCCCACATCAATACCGTAATAATGATCGCAGCAAGGATCATCACACCGCCCATGGTTGGCGTGCCACGTTTGCTGAAATGAGATTCAGGGCCGTCATTACGAACAACTTGGCCAATTTGTAGCATTTGCAGACGCTCAATTAAACGAGGTCCCATCCACAGTGACAGACATAACGCCGTCAAAATACTCGCGATTGCACGAAACGATAAGTATTCGAACAAACGGAAAAAAGAAAAGTGTGGCTGTAGTAGCTCTGCAAGCCAAATTATCATGAAAAGTTCTCCTTTAAAGCAGCGGCTATTTTACTCATTCCTGCACTATTCGCGCCTTTTACCAATAAGGTATGTGACACGCTTTCTGGCAAGCTTAGGTGCTGCTCTATGTGCGCGATCATCGCTTGATGCGTTGTAAAGTGGGTACCATTACAGACCTCACTAATCACCTTGGTATCATCACCGTAAGTAAGTACATGCTCAAAAGCGAATGGGGCAGCATATTCACCGACTTGACGGTGAAGTGCAAGGCTTTCATCGCCTAATTCAGCCATATTACCTAAAATTAACCAACGTTGACCTTTGAAGCTCGAGAGTAGCTTCGCTGCCGCCTTCATTGCTGGCACGCTGGCGTTGTAACTGTCATCTATGAGTTTGATATTCTGACTTAATTGTTGAACCTCAACTCGCCCTTTGACAGAGATCAGATTCGCTAAACCATTTTTCACCTCATCAAGCGAGGCTCCAAATTGGATGCTCAACGCTGCAGCTGCTAATGCATTCGCTACGTTATGTTGGCCGATGATACCAAGCTCAACAAATATGGCCCCTTGAGGTGTCTGCATATCAAAGCACGCTTCACCTTGCTCATTGATGCAAATATTCTTGGCAAAATAATCCGCCTTGCTGTCGCTTTCTGAAAATGTCAGCACGCTTTTATCTGCAAGCACGTCATTCCAAAAGTCACCACCGTTGCTCTCTAGATTAACAATAGCAGTATCATCAGCAGCAAGCCCCTGAAAGATTTCACCTTTCGCTTGTTTCACACCATTGATAGACCCAAAGCCTTCTAAGTGCGCTGCAGCTACGTTATTAACTAACGCCACCTGTGGTTTCACAAGCTGCGTGGTATAGGCAATTTCACCAATGTGGTTCGCGCCCAGTTCTATCACGGCATAGTCGTCATTTGCTTCACTGCGCAGCAAGGTCAATGGCACTCCAATATCATTATTGAAGTTACCTGCGGTAAACAACACCTTGCCACGTTGCTGCAGAATGCTTGCCACCATCTCTTTAACCGTCGTTTTACCACAACTGCCTGTAATCGCCATGGTTGGCACGTTACACTGTTTGTGGATCCAAGCACTTAGCTGACCTAAAGCAAGTTTAGTTTCTTCAACAACCACCTGAGTAATATTTAGGTCAAGTTTTCGTTCGACTAACAACGCGCTCGCATTAGCCTCTACCGCTTGATGACAAAAGTCATGCGCATCAAAACGCTCGCCAACAAGAGCAACAAACAGTGCACCCTCTTCAACGGTTCGAGTGTCAGTAGAAACCGCATTAATAACACTATTGCTCGACTTGTCAGCCTCAATCAGCTGACCGCTCACCGCTGAACAAATCTGCTCGAGTGATACATCAATCATTATGAAATACCTAAAAGTTGTAGCGCAGACTCTCGATCTGAGTAATGGATCGTTTCGTCTTTCAATACTTGGTAATCCTCATGGCCTTTACCAGCCAAAAGAATAATGTCATTACTGCCAGCCTGTTCTAGGGCAAACTTAACCGCTTGATAGCGGTCGTGCTCGACGAATGCAGATTCAGGTTCGCTTAAACCAGCTAGCATGTCTTTAACAATCAGTGCAGGCTCTTCGCTGCGAGGGTTGTCATCTGAAATAATAATTTTGTCGGCAAACTGCTCTGCTGTAACTGCCATCATTGGGCGCTTACCTGTGTCGCGATCGCCACCACAACCGAAGATAGCCCACAGCTTTCCAGAGCAGTGTACACGCAATGCTGCCAATGCTTTTTCTAGCGCATCGGGCGTATGCGCGTAATCGACAACGACTTTTGCTTTGCTCGGAACTTGAAACAGTTCCATACGACCAATAACAGGTTGAAGCTGAGACGCGGTGTCGACCAAGGTTTGCTTGTCGATGCCTAATGAAAGCAAAGTCGCGAAAGCAACCAGTACGTTTGATGCGTTGAACTGACCAATCAATGGAACCGAAAGATCACCTTGCCCCCAGCTACCATCGAAAGAGAGCTTAATCCCAGTTTCTGCATAGGCGACATCAGATGCCCACACCGACTGTTGGTAACCAGACAACGGAAGCAATGAAACAGCTATTGCATTGGACAAATCTGACATCCACGCTTTGCCGACTTTATCATCCACATTGATCACTGCATGTTTGCATTTGTGTTGAGTAAACAGGCTTTTCTTAGCCAATGCGTACTCTTCCATCGTGCCGTGGTAATCAAGGTGATCACGACTCAGGTTAGTGAACACACCAACCTCAAAATCCAATGCTTTTACTCGGCCTTGAACCAAACCATGAGAAGAGATTTCCATCGCGGTATAAACTGCACTTTCCTCAGCCAACTCGCTCAGTGTACGTTGTATTTCAATCGCGCTGCCTGTGGTATTAGCCGCTGTTTTTAGGTTATCTAAGAAGCCATTACCCGTGGTGCCCATTACCGCCGAACGCTGGCCGACCAAATCAAGCCACTGAGCAATCAATTGGGTGATGGTGGTTTTGCCATTGGTGCCGGTAACACCAATCAACTTAGTCGCTTGAGAAGAATAAACTCGGCCAGCCAGTTCGGAGAGAATTGAATTTAGCTCAGAGACATAAACAACAGGAACTGCATTTAACCACTCAACCAAGCCATGAGCTTTGTCATCACTCGCTTGTGCAATGACAGCTTTCGCACCTTGAGCGACGGCTTTGTCGATAAAGCGACGACCATCAATGGCATGTCCAACAATGGCAACAAAAATATCGCCTTCCTTGATGGTACGGCTATCCAACTCCAATTGCTCAACAGCAATCGCATCTAGCTCAAGTGAACTAAAGTCCCCCCAAGGAGAAAGTAAAGATGACAGCGTGAGGCTATTACTCATATTGAATCCTGATTGGCTCTATTCTTGAAACTTGTTTTCATCAGCAGGGACATTGAGTATTTGCAGTGCACCCTTCATGATTTCAGAAAAAACGGGGGCAGCAACTGAACCACCATAGTAAAGGTCACCTTGCGGCTCATTGACTACGACAACCAGAGCTACTCTTGGATCGCTGACTGGAGCAAAACCCGACGTTATAGCAATATACTCATCACTATAGCCACCCGCAGCAGCTTTACGAGATGTACCCGTTTTTGCCGCAACTCGATAACCCGGAACAGCGGCTCTGGTTGCAGTTCCGCCCTTTTGAGTCACGCCTTCTAACATTTGCAATACCATCTCTGCATTTTCACGTTTGATGATCTGCTTTGAGAAATCTTGGTCGTTGCTTTTAATGATATGAATCGGTTCATACATGCCTTTGTTGGCTAACGTTGCGTAAGCATGAGCCAACTGAAGCGGGGTCACAGATAAGCCATAACCAAAGGATAGCGTCGCGATTTCGAACTTGGACCAACGGCGACGGTTAGGAAAAATACCACTCGTTTCACCCACGAGATTTAGCCCAGACATTTCGCCTAAACCAACCGAACTGTACATACCAAGTAACGCTTCAAGCGGCATATCAAGCGCTAATTTCGCAACGCCGATGTTACTTGATTTTTTAAGGATCAAGGCTAAATCAGCCTTGCCCACTTTAGAGGTATCACGTACTCGGCTACCTCCAATTTGCATGATGCCATTACCCGTATCAATAATAGATTTCGCATCAGCTGTACCATTTTCTAATGCGGCGAGCACCACAAAAGGTTTCACTGTTGAGCCGGGCTCCATAGCATCGGTCAGCACGCGGTTTCGCATTTTAAAGCTTTGTAAATCAGAGCGGTTGTTCGGGTTGTAAGATGGTGCATTGACCATGGCTAACACAGCGCCCGTTTTCACATCGAGTAATACTGCAGAGCCTGAGGTCGCTTTATGATCGGCCACCGCTTGCTTAATCGCTCGATAGGCTATCGCCTGCAATCGTTGATCGATGGTGAGTTCTAGTGGTTTGCCTTCTTCGCGTTCTTCTAACGCAATGTTTTCGACAACGCGTCCGTAGCGGTCTTTACGAATCGTTCGCTTGCCTGCTTCGCCCGTAAGCCATTTATCGTAACTGCGTTCAACCCCTTCCAGGCCGTGCCCATCAATTCCGGTCACACCGATAAGGTGTGCACTGACTTCACCAGCAGGGTAGTAACGTCGAGATTCCGCTTTTAGGCCCACACCCACCAGCTTAAGTTCACGGATATACTTAGCCATCGCAGGGCTAACTTGTCTTTGTAGATAAATAAATCGACGGGATTTATTGCTAGAGATCTTATCGATCATCGATTGTCGCTGTAGGCCAAGTACATCGGCTAACGCATACCAACGATCAATCTGGGCCATGCCATTTTTATCGAAAATCGTTTTTGGGTCGGCCCATACTGCTTCAACGGGAACACTCACAGCAAGCGGCTCGCCATTGCGGTCAGAGATAATACCGCGAGCAGAAGGAATAGCCTTAACACGCACTGAGCGAAGATCGCCCTGGCGAATTAAGTTATCGGGTTCAATGATTTGGATGTAAGCCACACGGCCAACGAGTGCAGCAAAGGCTAGAAACACGAAAGCAATAACAACGTTGAAACGCCATTTAATAAGAATTGGATCCGAATCCTTTTCGCTCTTCACTCGCTCTTTCGTTGATTCATTAACGGTTTTTGCGGGTGTTTTTTCCTTTTTACCGGTCATTTCAGTGTGATCACAACTTCTTTGTCGGAGTCTGGACGTTTCATGTCTAGCTCTCTTTTTGCCGATGCTTGAACGCGGCTGTGTTCTGCTAGCGCCGTCTCTTCAAGCATTAAATTTCGCCACTCATCATCAAGTTGTTCCCGCTCCACCAATGCCATGTCTTTTTGCGTAATCGCCTGACGTGATACATGTGTCGTAAGAACGACCCCCATCGCACTCGCAAAGATGCAGATAAGAAGCCCCAATGGGACTTTACCCACAGAGATCAAATCAAAAAATATTATCTTGGCTAAGTTAGGTTTGGAGGTCTTCATTGACTATAGCTTTTCTGCGATTCGTAGTACCGAACTACGCGAACGAGTATTCTCATCCACTTCATCTTTAGAAGGCTTGATTGCTTTACCAATTGGTTTCAGATCAGCACTGCCTAGCGCTTTGATCTGCTCTTCAGTTAGTGGCAGGCCATGTGGTACTTGTGGACCTTGGCTCTCTTTACGGATAAAGCGCTTCACCATGCGGTCTTCAAGTGAATGGAAACTGATAACAGAGATACGACCTTGAGGAGCAAGGATGCTTGCCGCGCCTTTCAGTGCGGTATCGATCTCTTCCAATTCACTGTTAATGTAGATACGGAATGCTTGGAAAGCACGTGTTGCTGGGTGTTTTTTCTCTTTGAAGCTTTTTGGAGCGACATCAGAGATAAGCTTAGCCAGTTGACCAGTGCGCGTTAACGGTTCGTTCTCTTCATTCTCTTGATAAGCAATGATGCCTTTCGCGATACGACGAGCGTGTTTGTCTTCACCGAACTCACGAATAACCCATGTGATGTCATCAAGATCAGCTTCAACCAACCACTGAGAAACAGGAATGCCGGTTGTTGGATCCATACGCATATCAAGCGGGCCATCTTTCATAAAGCTAAAGCCACGTTCAGCATCATCCAGCTGTGGTGAAGAGACACCTAAATCCAGCAATACGCCATCCACTTGACCGACTAAGTCATAACGCTCTGCATATTCAGCCATACCTGAGAACGGGCCGTGAATAATCGTAAAACGAGGGTCATCAATCTTTTGTGCTTCGGCAATCGCTTGTGGATCGCGGTCGATACTAAAGAGTCTTCCATTCTCGCCCAGTTTAGACAGGATTGTACGGCTGTGACCACCACGGCCAAAAGTACCATCGATATAGGTACCGTCAGGTTTGATCGCAAGTCCGTCAATAGATTCGTTAAGCAATACTGAAATATGTTTGAATGCTTCTGTCATAGTCTTCTCAGTGAATGGATTGAGCCATTAGTTCGGCAATAATATGTTCTATTAACGTTTTAGTTTACTGATTTCACGCCGTATCTCCACCATATTGTGTATAGGCTTTGGGAATTTTTGACCCAAGCTCATATCAAGATGATGGATTCTAAGGAAATCTAAATAATTAACGTCAATATAAAGCAAAAAACCCATCACTACCGTTAAGTAATGATGGGTTCTTTATATAGGTGGAGTTGACACATACGCCGGGTTCTGTTCCGCTTGCGCGGCGGTAACCATTCGTCTAGGCCTGCAATCGCTCACAGGCTCAAGCAATCTACCCGCCCCCATACGCGAGCAGCGCAATGCGAGGGCCTATTTGATCTTGCTCCGGGTGGAGTTTACCTTGCTACGAACTGTTGCCAGTCGCACGGTGCGCTCTTACCGCACCCTTTCAGCCTTACCTGTGCCTCTTCCGAAGAAATGAGGCCATCGGCGGTCTTCTCTCTGCTGCACTTGTCGTGGGCTCGCGCCCCCCAGACGTTATCTGGCACCCTGCTCTATGGAGCCCGGACGTTCCTCCCCTCTACCAGTCTCCCGAAGGACTTCAACGTCAGTTTCCCGAAGGACCTCAACGTCAGTCTCCCGAAGGACATCAGCAAAGCAGCGATTACCCGTTCAACTCCGAGGGCGGATTGTATAGAGATTAGTGTGCAGTGTCTAGCGAGATCACAAATATGCTGCAAACCATTAAGCAAGTGAACGAATTTCACACAATCCAAGCACAAAAAAAGGAGCGACGGTATTACCATCACTCCTCATAAGCTTTTCAATACAGGTTAGCTACTCTATAAATAGGTATCTAGTCTATAAAGAGCCATCTAGTTGTCTAGATGCTCTAAGCCCCATTTGTATAAAGCGTTCTTTTTCAGATTGTAGATTTCTGCCGTCATCGCCGCTGCTTTTTTAAGTGGCAGTTCTTTGGTTAGAATACCCAGCGTGCGAGTCGCTTCGTCTGGCAACTCTGTGCTCGCTTCTTCACGGTGACCGTGAATTAGCAATACCATCTCACCGCGTTTACGGTTTGCGTCTTCTTCAATCCACTCAATAAGTTCACCAAGTGGCAGACCTTGGATGGTTTCGAAGGTTTTGGTTAGCTCACGCGCCAACACAACCTCACGGTCAGGGCCTAAGATCTCTAGCATGTCTTGTAGAGAATCAGTAATACGGTGCGGAGATTCGTAGAAAATACATGTGCGCTCTGCTTTTGCGATCTCTAAGAACTTGTCTTTACGACCTTTGCTCTTTGGCGGTAAGAAACCTTCAAAGCTGAAACGATCAGACGGCAAACCAGACGCACTTAGTGCGGTAATCACAGCACAAGCACCAGGAAGTGGCACAACTCTCACACCCGCTTGACGACATTGTGAGACAAGATGGTAACCTGGATCACTGATTAAAGGAGTACCCGCATCAGAGACTAATGCGATAGACTGACCTTCTAATAACCTTTCGACTAGAACTTGTGCTTTAGTTTGTTCATTATGATCATGTAAAGCGAACGTTCTGGTTGATATATTGAAGTGAGCAAGCAGCTTACCCGTGTGGCGTGTGTCTTCGGCTGCAATAACATCGACACTTGATAAAATTTCAATTGCTCTTTGAGTGATATCTCCCAAATTTCCGATTGGGGTTGGCACAATATAGAGAGTTGGGCTCTCTGTGAGCAAGGTTTTGTTATCTGTCATTTGTTTACCATCACTTCAACGATTAATATAGATACAAATTTATACGGAATTTAAAGAACTCATGGCAACGATGAACCATAAGAGACTCAGTGTACCACGCTTACTCACTCCAATTGCATTAGCAATTACATTGGCGGCTTGTTCTTCAGGTCCTCAAGCACCAACGCGTGTTGATATTACACTAGATCCAGCGCAATCAACTGAAAGTTACATGATGCAGGCGGATAGTAGCAAAGGAAGTCTACAAAACGACTGGTTAATCATGGCGCTTAAGGCTTCTGTGCAAGCTGGAAAAACCGATCAAGCGACTCTGCTGATCAAACGCTTAGCCAAACAAGAGCTGAGTGAAGTTCAACAAGCAGAATGGCAACTAGCTCGCGCTCAACTGCTGGTGAATAACTCGCAACCACAGCAAGCGTACAGCCAACTGAACTTTCAGCCTTGGTGGACGCTTCCGAACGAGCAATGGAAAGATTATCACGAGTTACGCGCCAACATTTCTGAAATACAGAATGAGTATTTCGAAGCGAGCCGTGAGTTAGTCCTTTATTCTGAATATCTGGACGCTAGCGACGAAAGCCAACAGCAAACGGCCGACCGTATTTGGCAGAACCTGAATAGCTACTCTCAATACGAGATTCTAGAACTGAAAACATCGCCGACAGAAGATGTGCTTTCAGGTTGGTTGCAACTGGCTATCTACATGAAGACGCTGAATTCGAACCTTCCAAACCTACAGGAAACCCTGGCTGATTGGTTAGCCGAGAATCCTCAGCACCCTGCGGCTACTTACACACCTCAAGCGATCACCGACATCTTGGCACTAGAGATCAGCAAACCAACCAGCACTGCGCTGCTGCTGCCGCTAACAGGTAAGTACGGTAAGCAAGCACAACTTGTGCGTGATGGTTTCATCTTTGCGATGATGAATGACAAAGAGCGTGAAGAAGATGCAACTCTGACGGTAATGGATACCAACGTACAAAGTGCCGCTGAAATTAAAGCGAAACTGGAAGAGAATAACGTTGATTTCATCGTTGGCCCTCTGATTAAGAGCAATATCACCAAGCTTCAACAAGCGCAGAAAAACCACGAAAACTCGATTCCAGCATTAGCTCTTAATATTCCAACTCAGCTAGAACCAGATACTAATATTTGTTATCTCGCTTTATCGCCAGAACAAGAAGTCGCTCAGGCTGCGAAACACCTTTTTGCACAAGGCTATAAGTACCCACTAATTCTTGCACCCAAAGGACGCTTAGGTGACCGCGTTAAGCAAGCATTTAACGAAGAGTGGCAGAAATACAGCAACAACGACGTTGCAATCAGCTTCTTCTCTGACAAACGCCAACTGCAGCGTAATGTGAATCAGATTTTCGGTTTACAAGAGAGCCAACAACGTATCGCTCAAATGGATGGACTACTTAACCTAGACCTAGAAACAGAACCACGCAGTCGTCGTGATATCGATTCTGTCTACATTGTCGCTAAGAACTCAGAGCTAACACTCATCAAGCCCTTCATTGAAGTTGCAATTAACCCAGATGCTAGACAACCTGCACTGTTTTCAAACTCACGCAGCAACAGCGGTGACAAGCAATATGAAGACCTAACGGGTGTCTTCTACAGCGATATCCCGCTATTGGTCGAGAACAAAAACGAGCTTAACAAAGCGCTTAATGACCTATGGCCCTCACACTCGAACAGCCAAAAGCGTCTACAAGCTCTAGGAATGGATGCATACTATCTAATGGATGCACTACCACAGATGAAAGCCGTACAAGATTACAGCATTACAGGTGAAACCGGCGTATTAACCATCGACAACAACTGTGTTGTTCAACGTGAAATCAGCTGGGCAGAGCATGGGGCTTTTTAGCCGTAAGTTCCTATCCAAGCCAACAATCACCCACAAACAAGTGGGTGATAAATACGAGACCGTGGCAAAGAGTTATTTAGTTCGCCACGGTTTATCGTTAATTGAACAAAACTTCATAGCAAAGTGTGGCGAAATTGATCTTATAATGCGCCATAACAATACGGTTGTGTTTACTGAGGTAAAATACCGCAAGCAAACACGCTACGGACATGCCGCTGAAATGGTGACAGCCAAAAAGTCACAAAAGCTACTCAAAACAGCCAATGTTTGGCTTATGCAGCAAGGCTTGTCGGTACACTCTACAGATTACAGGTTTGATATCATTGCCATCGAAGGGCCGAATGACACTATCGACTGGATTCAAAACGCGATTACCCAAGGATAAACATGCTAGACAGCATCAAAGAAAGTTTTACAGAAAGTATTCAAATCCAAATTGCGGCGGCAGAAGCTCTGCCAGACGCAATCACGCATGCCGCTCAAGCAATGGTTGCAACCCTGCTTAACGGAAACAAGATTCTTTGTTGTGGTAACGGTGGTTCAGCATCGAATGCTCAGCAATTTGTCTCTTGCCTACTTAATCGCTTTGAAACCGAGCGCCCTAGTCTTCCGGCAATGGCTCTCACTGCTGACAACACTACGCTAACGGCTGTGGCAAACGACTACCACTATGAAGAGATCTTCTCTAAGCAGGTACGTGCGTTTGGTCAAACTGGTGATATTTTACTGGCTATATCTACTAGTGGTAACAGTAAAAATATCATCAAAGCAATGGAAGCTGCGGTAACACGTGATATGACAATCATCGCCTTTACTGGTAAAGATGGTGGTGAAATGGCTGGCCTGCTTGGTGAGCACGATGTAGAAATTCGTATTCCCTCACACCGTACAGCACGTATCCACGAAGTACACATGGTGACACTACACTGCTTATGTGACCTAATCGATCAAGTACTCTTCCCAGCTCACGAAGAGTGATATACGGAGCATCACGATGAAATCATTAACTTCTATGAAGCTGCTTAAGCTGATTAGTGTTTCGCTACTTACACTGTCGTTATCTGGTTGTGCTGGTCTTTTCATTGCTGGTGCAGCAACTACTGCAAATCTAGTCACCGATACACGAACCACCAAAGAGATTTGGAGCGACAATAATATCGAATTTGAAGTTGCAGCTATGACTAATAAACCGCCATTTCGCGGCAATGTCAGTATCACAGCAAGCTCTTACCGTGGTTCAGTAGTTCTGATGGGGCAAGCAACGACAGATGCTGAACGTCGTGCTTTTGAAAGCCAAGCTAAAGCAGTAACGGGGGTTGAAAGTATACACAACCAGATCCGAGTGAAAGAGCCACTGTCTGTTAGTGCTATCAGCAAAGACAGTTGGATTACCACTAAAGTGAAGTCTGCCCTACTTGCCAAGTCTGAGCTTAACGGTATCAAAGTCAAAGTCATTACTGAAGATTCAGAAGTATTTCTGCTTGGATTAGTTTCTCGAGAACACGCTGATATCGCGACAGAAGTTGCGCGTAATATCTCTGGTGTGAAGCAGGTGATTCGAGCGTTTGAATATGGTGAAGATGACAATTCGGTAAACTAACACCCTCTGAATTTACTTAGCCAACTTAGCTGCTTATTAGCTGGTTGGTTGGCTGGTAAAGCCTAACGAAATGAGTCTAGCAACTAAAAATCAGTTAGCACAAAAAGAAAAAGCAGCGATAAATCGCTGCTTTTTTTGTATTTGGAGTTATTTAAAAAATAACGCTATTTGATAACACGAAGGCTTGGGCGACCTTTCGCTGGACGAGATGGCTCAGGTTCTGAGTCAGACTCTTCAGCATCTACGTCTGCTGTTGCAACACTCAAAGATGGGCCTTTTTCTGGTTCTTCAAAAGGACTTTCTTCAATTCCTTCTTCAAACGCTTCCATGTAAGCCTCTTCAGGTTCAAACATGGTACCAGCACCATTCTCACGAGCATAAATTGCTTGTACTGCGTATAGCGGAACGATCACAGAGTGTGGACGACCACTAAAGCGAGCACTAAACGTCACAGCTTCGTTACCCAGTTCAAGTTGTCCAACCGCACGAGGCGCGATGTTCAGAATGATCTGACCATCTTGAACAAACTCGTCTGGAACTCTCACACCCGGCAATGTTGCTTCAACAACCAAGTGTGGAGTCAGTTCGTTATCAACCAGCCATTCATAAAATGCACGAAGCATGTATGGTCGGCGTGGAGTCATATTTGAAATATCCATAAACGCTTAGCGAACGAGTCGCATCTCGCGCTCAGCTTCCGTTAGAGAAGCTAGGAATGAATCACGTTCGAATACGCGGTTCATGTAAATCTTAAGTTCTTTAGAACCAGGACCAATCAGTTCGATACCAAGCTCAGGTAAACGCCATAGTAGCGGAGCTAGGTAACAATCAATTAGGCTAAACTCTTCGCTCATGAAGTATTCATACTCAGCGAAGATAGGAGCAAGAGTTAATAGGTCGTTGCGTAATTTCACGCGAGCTGCTTCAGATTCTTCAGCGTTGCCTTTAACGATCTTCTCTGCAACTGAATACCAGTTACGCTCAATTCGGTACATCATTAGACGACTGTTACCACGAGCAACCGGGTATACAGGCATCAATGGTGGATGAGGGAAACGCTCATCTAGGTATTCCATGATGATCTTAGAGTCATATAGAGCAAGCTCACGATCAACAAGAGTAGGTACTGATTTGTACGGGTTCAGTTCAACAAGCTCTGCTGGTAGATTTTTTTCATCAACCAACTCAACTTCAACACTTACGCCTTTTTCAGCAAGAACAATGCGCACCTGATGGCTATACATATCAGAAGCACTTGAGAAAAGAGTCATTACAGAACGTTTATTGGCAGCTACAGCCATGGAGCCCTCCAGTACACTTTAAATAAAAACAATGGAGGCCTAAAGCCTCCATTGAACATTAACATAATTTGGGAATTAGCACGGTATTATAGCACAATTAGTGCACATCACGCCAATACTCTTTCTTCAGCAAAATCACGATGATAGTGAAGATTACTAAGAAGGCCATTACCCACCAACCCATAGCATGACGCTCAAGTTGAACAGGGTCGCCCGAGTAAACCAAAAAGTTAACGAGGTCACGAACTGCTTCGTCATACTCACCAGCACTTAATTCGCCAGAACCATCCGTTTCAGTGCCAACAACAACCTTAACTTCCTCACCATCGACCATGTGAGTATCGTAGATTGGCGTTGGGATACCTTGTAGCTCTTCAAGAACATGCGGCATACCAACACTTGGGAAAACCAGGTTGTTCACACCAAATGGACGAGACGGATCTTCATAGAAAGTACGAAGGTACGTGTATAGCCAATCTGCGCCACGAACACGAGCAACCAATGTTAGATCTGGTGGTGGAGCACCAAACCAACTAGCAGCTTGCTCAGAAGGCATAGCGTTAACCATCAAGCTACCAATTTTCACTTCAGGATCGAAGATCAGGTTTTCCTTCATTAGGTCTAAAGGAATCTCCAAATCATTCGCAACACGTTCATAACGTTGGTACTGCGTTGAGTGACAAGCGAAACAGTAGTTCATGAACATCTTAGCGCCATTTTGCAATGAAGCTTTGTCTGTTAAATCATTGTTTGCTTTGTCTAATGGTACGCCTGCACCCGCTGCCATCGCTAGTGACGGCAACATAGCAAATAAAATTACAATCCACTTTTTCATTTGAATGTCACCCTTTCTGGTAATGGTTTCGTCGCTTCATTTTTACTGTAGAACCACAGCAGAACGAAGAACATGAAGTAACCTAAGCTAAAGATTTGAGCTAATAGCGTGTATGTAGGCGTTGCTGGAAGCGCACCAAGTACACCAAGCGCAATAAAGCTTATTGTGAATTGGATGATGTTAATCAAATGCAGTTTGCTACGGTAACGGTAAGAACGCACTTTACAACGGTCGAACCATGGCAGTAGGAATAGCACAACAATTGAAGCGCCCATTGCAACTACACCTAACAGCTTATCTGGAACAGCACGAAGTACAGCGTAGAACGGCGTGAAGTACCAAACTGGAGCAATATGCTCAGGTGTTTTCAGCGGGTTTGCAGCTTCAAAGTTAGGCGGCTCAAGGAAGTACCCACCCATTTCTGGGTTAAAGAACAGCACGTAACAGAACAAGAATAGGAAACCAGCAACACCAACCATATCTTTTACCGTCCCGTATGGGTGGAAAGGAATAGAGTCAATGATGTCGTATTTCTTAGTGTAATCCTTGTGGAATGGGAACTGAGTTTTGTAGTCGTCGCCCATTGTGCCTTTAGGAAGCTTAGTTTCGATACCGTCTGGGTTGTTCGAACCCACTTCGTGCAGCGCCAGTACGTGAAGTACGATAAGCAGCAGAAGTACAATTGGCAGAGCAATAACGTGCAGTGCGAAGAAACGGTTCAGCGTTGCACCAGAGATGATGTAGTCACCACGGATCCAAAGCGTTAGGTCATCACCTATAACAGGGATCGCACCAAACAGAGAAATGATTACCTGAGCACCCCAGTAAGACATTTGACCCCATGGTAGTAGGTAGCCCATGAAAGCCTCAGCCATAAGCACTAAGAAGATCAACATACCGAAGATCCAAAGTAACTCACGAGGCTTTTGGTAAGAACCGTAGATTAGACCACGGAACATATGCAGGTAGATCACAACGAAGAATGCCGATGCACCTGTTGAGTGCATGTAACGCAGTAGCCAACCGTATTCCACATCACGCATGATGTATTCAACAGAAGCAAATGCACCCTCACCAGACGGTACATAGTTCATTGTCAGCCAAATACCCGTAAGGATTTGGTTAACCAGTACTAACATTGCTAAAGAACCAAAAAGGTACCAAAAGTTAAAGTTCTTAGGCATTGGGTATTCAGATAAATGCTTCTTGTAAGCATTCATCGCGGGTAGACGTTTCTCTACCCAATCAAGCAATCCTTGCATTACGCGTCTCCCTCGTCCACACCGATCATGATCTTAGTGTCACTCAAATACATATGCTTTGGTACAACAAGATTCAATGGAGCCGGTACGCCTTGGAATACTCGACCTGCCATATCAAACTTTGAACCATGGCAAGGACAGAAGAAACCAGACTTAACACCCTGAACTTGTTCTGCAAAAGAATCTGGCAGGTAAGTTGGAGAACAACCTAAGTGCGTACAGAAACCAACAGCAACGAAGAATTCCGGCTTAATTGAACGAAACTCGTTCTGCGCGTATTCTGGTTGTTGTTCAGCTTCAGATTGAGGGTCACGAAGTTGACCACCGATCGCTTTTAGATTCTCTAGCACCGATTCAGCACGGCGTACAACCCATACAGGCTTACCTTGCCACTCGACACGAACCATTTGTCCCGGCTCTAACTTACTGACTTCCACTTCCACCGGTGCGCCTGCAGCTTTCGCCTTGGCACTCGGGTTCCATGATTTAATAAAAGGCACGGCTACAGCAGCTGCTCCTAAACCACCAACAACGGCTGTTGTTGCGGTTAAGAAACGCCTGCGACCGTTATTTAAAGGCGCGTTGCTCATCCAAACATTCTCCCATTTGCTCCTTATGGATTGAAATAATTCCGAATAAAGAGCATGGCTAACAAAATATGTATTTAGTTCTATTTATTGACGGCAAATGATAAATAAAACCCTACTTTTTGACAAGATAAAGCTACCTTTTTGTAACAATCATGAGGCAAAGCGCACATTGGGTTACAAAAGCTTTCAAAATATAAGAATTTGGAAATAAAACGAGGGAGGGAAAGCGTTTAGAGGGGGCATAAAAACAAAAAGCCCGGCATATAGCCGAGCTTTGAACCACAATTCCAGTCGAAAAACTGGGAGCGTGTACTTTTTCGTAAAGAAAAATTAACGCTTAGAGAATTGAGGTTTACGACGTGCTTTACGTAGACCAACTTTCTTACGTTCAACGCAACGAGCGTCACGCGTAACATAGCCAGCTGCACGTAGAGCAGGACGTAGAGTTTCATCGTATTCCATAAGAGCACGAGTGATACCGTGGCGGATTGCGCCAGCTTGACCAGAAATACCACCACCAGAAACAGTGATGTAAAGGTCAAGTTTCTCAGTTAGTTCAACTAGCTCAAGAGGTTGTTTAACAACCATACGAGAAGTTGGACGACCGAAGTAAACATCAAGGCTGCGCTTGTTGATTACGATCTCACCAGAGCCTGGTTTGATGAAAACACGAGCTGCTGAGCTTTTGCGACGACCAGTGCCGTAGTATTGATTCTCTGCCATTGTCTTAATCCCCTTAGATGTCTAGTACTTGTGGCTGTTGAGCAACATGGTTGTGCTCAGTACCAGCGTACACTTTAAGCTTACGGTACATCGCGCGGCCTAGTGGACCACGTGGAAGCATACCTTTAACTGCTAGTTCAAGAACCATTTCTGGTTTCTTAGCAATTAGCTTTTCAAAAGTGATAGTTTTAAGACCACCTGGGAACTCAGAGTGACGGTAGTAAACCTTACCCTTAGCTTTGTTACCAGTTACAGCAACTTTCTCAGCGTTAACAACGATGATGTAATCACCAGTGTCTACGTGAGGAGTGTATTCTGCTTTGTGCTTGCCGCGTAGGCGAGAAGCGATTTCACTTGCTAGACGGCCAAGAGTTTTGCCTTCAGCGTCTACAACATACCAGTCGCGTTTTACAGTTTCTGGTTTAGCAACGAAAGTTTTCATGCTAATAATTACCTATTTAAAAAATTTACACTTAAGGAATACTCGCGTATTCCCACTGTCTAAGAGTTACCATTCATCACCCCTTCGAGTGTTGGAAAACTCTTGGCATAACGTGATTTTACTCATCGCTAGAGGCCCGCAGTAACGGTAGGTCGCAGGATTATAGAGAAGAGCGAAGAAAAAATCACCTCTTTTTGAACAAAATCACGATTTTTTTAATTCTCTTTCTTATTCGAGATAATCAAAGCTAACTTAAGTGTTCTTTTGCCAAATACTCATGGCTCTGCATTTCAATTAAACGCGACTGACAACGTTTAAACTCAAACTCTAGTTGACCATGGGTGTATAGTTTTTCTAGCTCCACTTCCGCTGAAATAATCAGTTTCACATTGCGCTCATAGAACTCATCAACTAACGCAATAAAGCGTCTAGCAGCGTCATCGGAAGTCGCGCCCATTTGCAACACATCAGCCAATAGAACCGTGTGATAAACCCGAGACAACTCAATATAATCGTTCTGGCTACGAGCCGACTGACAAAGCTGAGCAAAAGTACCATGCAGCACGCCATCACTCGCTTCGACTACATCTAATTGACGGTGATTAACCTCTATCTGCTTAAGCTTCTCTTTATCTTCACCAACAAGCTGCGCGTAATATGTTTCGAGGTTAATGTTCGCTTGGCTATCCAGTGGGTAATGGTAGATCTCAGCCTGCTCTAAGGTTCTCAGACGATAATCAATTCCGCTATCAACATTAAGAATATGACAGTTATCTTGAATGAGCTTAATAGCGGGTAAGAAACGCGCTCGCTGTAACCCGTTGCGATACAGATCCGCAGGTGGAATATTAGAGGTCGCAACCAAGATAACGTTTCGAGCGAATAACTCTTGGAACAAAGTTCCTAAGATCATGGCATCGGTAATGTCTGAAACAAAGAATTCATCAAAACAAATAATATCCGCTTCTTCTTTCAACTTATCTGCCACTAAAGGCAACGGGTCGCTAACATTACCTAGCGCCCTTAGCTCATCATGGACTCGATACATAAAGCGGTGAAAGTGAACGCGCATTTTTTTTGTGGTCGGTAAGGCATCGTAGAACGTATCCATTAAATAGGTTTTACCGCGCCCGACGCCGCCCCAAAAATAGAGGCCTTTTGGTGGCAGTGGCAGTTCTGGCTTTTTGCCCATTAACTTTTGGAATCGAGTCAGTTGAGGAATAGGGGCATTCATGTAATCTTGGAATTGATGAAAGAGTTCATCTAAAGATTTAACGGCTTGCTCTTGTGCTGGATCTCTTTGAAATCCATGTTCTTTTATATCTTGTTCGTATTTTTTAATGGGATTCATGACGACATTTCCACAATGAAAGCGATATCAGACAGCAAATAAAAATGAGCCCAAACAGTATGAGACATGTCGCTATGCGGTGAATAATGCAGCATCAAACTGCTAACTAGCGCACACGCATTTCTCTTTATACTGCGGCTTTCTCATAGTACCATGGAGCTGTATCACGTGTAACTAAGCAGTAACAAACATGTTAAAAAACAATAATAAGGAGCTGTTATGCCTTGGATGTATGCCGTTGCCGGTTTACTAGTCGGAGTTATTTTAGGGGTCGCTATTTCTCGTCTCATGACACCTGAATACAAAAAACAAAAGAACGTACAGAAAGAATTAGATAGCGCAAAGTTTGCCCTGGAACAGCAGCGACAAGAGCTAGCTGACCACTTTGCGAAATCAGCAGAAATGTTGGACACCTTAGGTAAGGACTATACAAAGCTTTACCAACACATGGAAAAAACAAGCTCAGAGCTACTCCCTAACCTGCCAGAGCAAGACAACCCATTTGTGAAAACAGCCGCTGCTCATTCGGATAAGCCACAAGATAAGTCTTCAGTTAAAGAGTCGACGCTTGAAGAACAACCGAAAGATTACGCTAATGGCGCAACCGGTTTATTTACCGAGCAGAAGAAAGAAATCATGGATGCTCCCGATGTCGTTACAGCAAAAGCATCGTAAACATTTAACACTTCTGTGAACTTTACAAAGGTTTTTGAGTCATACCTTTCACTCAGGTCATTTGAAACTTCTCATACTTATTAAACGTATAAGAGGGTTAAGACCTTAACTAGAGAGGAGTTTATGATGAAAAAACCTTTGCTTGCTTTATCAGTACTGACTTTAAGCTTAAGTTCAATCATCACCCCCATTCAAGCTACAGCCGCACTTCCATTAAGTGTGGGTAATGAACAATTACCAAGCCTTGCTCCTATGCTTGAACAAGTAACCCCCGCTGTGGTTAGTATTGCCGTAGAAGGCAAACAGGTACAACGTCAGCAAATCCCTGAACAATTTCAATTCTTTTTTGGTCCAGAACAAACACGAGAACGCCCATTCCGCGGGCTAGGTTCTGGTGTGATCATTGATGCCAAGAAAGGCCATATTGTCACCAATTACCATGTCATCAATGGTGCCGACGATATCAAAGTAAAACTGCATGATGGTCGAGAGTACGATGCAGAGCTCATCGGCGGCGACCAGATGTCTGATATCGCGCTATTAAAACTCGAAACAGCCAAAAACCTTACCCAGATAAAAGTCGCAGATTCCGACAAATTGAGAGTCGGCGATTTCAGTGTGGCTATCGGCAACCCATTTGGGCTTGGTCAAACCGTAACATCCGGTATCGTTTCAGCGTTAGGACGTAGCGGTCTCAATCTAGAGAACTTCGAAAACTTCATTCAAACCGATGCCGCGATTAACAGTGGTAACTCTGGAGGTGCGTTAGTGAATCTTAACGGTGAACTGATTGGTATCAACACGGCCATCCTAGGACCTAACGGCGGCAATGTCGGTATCGGCTTTGCCATTCCATCCAATATGATGACAAACCTGACTGAACAGATTCTCGATTTCGGTGAAGTAAAACGTGGCATGCTTGGTGTCCAAGGTGGAGAGGTCACCTCGGAATTGGCTGAAGCGCTTGGTTATGAGTCCAGCAAAGGTGCTTTTGTTAGCCAAATTGTACCCGACAGTGCTGCAGACAAAGCCGGATTGAAAGCGGGCGATGTCATTATCTCCATTAACGGTAAGCGTATTGATACTTTTAGTGAGTTAAGAGCCAAAGTAGCCACCCTAGGTGCAGGTAAACAGATCGAGTTAGGCGTGGTGCGTGACGGTAAGAATAAGACCTTTGACGTCACGCTGGGTGAATCCACAAATAGTAAGACACAAGCTGAAAAGCTCCATGAAGGACTTGCCGGTGCAGAGCTCACCAACACAACCGACAGCGATTCAGCGACAGGCGTCAAGGTATCAAGTGTCGCTCAAGGTTCGCCAGCAGAAGCTTATCAGCTTCTTAAAGATGACATCATCATCGGGGTAAACCGACAACCAGTTAAGAACCTTGCTGAATTTAGAAAGATTCTTGAAAAACAACCTGGCGTATTGGCACTTAATATCCAGCGAGACGATAGGACTATCTATCTAGTTATTCGATAGCCATACGTCAGCGTAATTACAGGGGGGCTCGGTAAGTTTGCTTTAAACTTACTCAGTCTCCCTTTTCTTTAGATCAATCAAAATGCTATGCTTCACTGATAATCAAGTCAGTCATCCATTGACGGATGCTTCATACCTTACTTGTTGAAGAGGGAAACATGCTGTCCTTTCTATTTCGTTCTATTTCCCTTGGACTCGTTTCAGCGGCGCTTATTCTTCTCGCATTCCCGAGTTTAAGGCCGGCGATTGTTGCAGACGTCACGAACCCTCAAGTCGATAATATTGGCCCTCTTCAGATCTCATTTAACCAAGCGGTGCGACGAGCTGCACCCGCTGTGGTCAATATTTATAGTCGTAAATACGCAGAAAGCGATCGCAACAAGCTACTAACTCAAGGATTAGGTTCAGGGGTGATTGTTAGTGAGAAAGGCTACATCATTACCAACTTCCATGTTGTTGCTCAAGCTGACCAAATAGTCGTGGCACTTCAAGACGGACGAGTAGCGGCCGCACAACTTGTCGGCTCAGACAAACGCACCGATATTGCGATACTCCGAGTCAGCGGTGACAACTTACCTGTTATTCCACTGAACCCGAATTACAAAGCAAATGTCGGCGACGTGGTGCTGGCTATCGGTAACCCATACAACCTAGGGCAAACGACAACCTTTGGCATTATCTCTGCAACAGGTCGTTCTTCGATCAGTGCAGATGGTCACCAAGCCTTTATCCAGACTGATGCTGCAATCAATGAAGGTAACTCAGGTGGTGCACTGGTTAACTCACAAGGTGAGCTCGTCGGTATCAACACGGCTTCTTTCCAACAAGCTACCGACATGGAAACCTACGGGATCTCATTTGCAATCCCCTACTCACTTGCTAATAAAATCATGGAGAAGATCATCGCCGATGGTCGTGTCATTCGTGGTTATATTGGTATCGACGGACAAGACATCAATTCGGTGACATCACGCTTGCTCGGTACTAAGAACATCGGTGGTATTGTTGTCTTAGGCATTGACCCGAATGGTCCTGCAGCCGATGCCGGCTTTGAAGCACAAGATATCATTATCAGCATCAACAACACCCAAATTAGCGGACGACAGAGCGTAATGGACATTGTTACTGACCTTCGCCCGGGTACTATCATTGATGTTGGTGTATTGCGCAAAGGTGAAAACAAGACACTCAAGGTCACCATTACCGAAGACACACGCCTGTAGTCTTTATTTAGTTTGATTGCTAATAGCGAGTAACTCAAACCGCCAATTACAGAGACAAAAAGTATAGATACAAAAAACCCAGCTCTTAAGCTGGGTTTTCTTTTATCAATCAAAGCTAATGATAAACTCAATCAAAACTAGGCGTCACTAGGTTCATCGATATCGATGCGAGTCACACGCTGCAAACCTCTTGGGAGCAGACCACCACGACGACCACGCTCACCACGGAAGTTTTCAAGATCCGCAGGTTTCAAGCCAAGTTTACGTTTACCCGCGTAAATAGTCAGCGTTGCATTCTCTGGAATAGCCATCAGATGCGATACAAACTCTTCACGCTCTTTTGCTTTCGCAGAAGGGATGTTGATGATCTTGTTGCCTTTACCTTTGCTCAGCTGAGGTAGGTCTTTAATAGGGAACAACAACATACGGCCTTGGTTAGTAATCGCCAGAATCTGGTTACTGTCCAAGTCTGCAATAGGGCTTGGCAACATCACTTCAGAAGCTTGTGGCAAGTTAACTAACGCTTTACCGCTCTTGTTCTTAGACAGCAGATCGCTACCCTTACAAACAAAGCCATAACCAGCATCAGAACCGACTAACCATAGCTGTTCATTCTCTCCCATCACCACTTGGCGAATCGAAGAACCCGGACTGACGTTCAGGCGGCCTGTAATTGGCTCACCTTGGCTACGTGCCGACGGTAATGAATGAGATTCAAGGGAGTAGCTTCGGCCATCACTGCCAAGGAACACCGCTTGTTGGTTACTCTTACCCTTAGCACTCGCTAAGAACTTATCACCAGATTTGTAGTTCAAGCCTTCAGCATCAACTTCATGCCCTTTAGCATGACGAATCCAACCTTTCTCAGACAACACAACCGTGATTGGTTCGCTTGGTACTAAGTCGCGTTCTGTTAGCGCTTTCGCTTCAGCACGCTCAATCAGAGGTGAGCGACGATCATCGCCGTATTTATCTGCATCTGCTTGGATTTCTTTCTTGATCAACGTATTCAAGCGACGCTCTGAACCGAGTAGCTTTTCAAGCTTTTCGCGTTCAGCTTCAAGCTCTTCTTGTTCCGCTCGGATTTTAAACTCTTCTAACTTAGCTAAGTTACGAAGTTTAATATCAAGAATCGCATTGGCTTGAATTTCAGAAATGTTGAAACGGCTCATCAATACAGGACATGGTTCGTCTTCTGTACGAATGATTTCAATCACTTCATCGATATTAAGATAAGCAGCAAGCAAACCTTCTAAAATATGCAAACGTGCTAGTACTTTATCTAAACGGTACTGCAAACGACGGCGAACGGTCGTGCGACGGAACTCAATCCACTCTTTCAGAATTTGAACTAGGCCTTTAACTTGAGGACGATTGTCTAAACCAATCATGTTCAAGTTAACCCGGAAGTTTTTCTCTAGATCCGTCGAAGCGAATAGGTGACTCATCAATTGGTCACAGTCGATACGGTTTGAACGAGGAACGACAACGATGCGAGTTGGGTTCTCGTGATCCGATTCGTCACGCAAGTCGTCAACCATTGGCAGCTTCTTAGCGCGCATCTGGTTAGCAATTTGCTCAAGTAACTTCGCACCTGACACTTGATGAGGTAAAGCAGTGATAACAATATCAGAGCCTTCCTTGTGCCAAACCGCGCGCATCTTGATGCTGCCACGGCCTGTACGGTAGATCTTTTCGATGTCCGACTTCGGCGAAATAATCTCAGCCTCTGTCGGGTAATCAGGGCCTTGAATGAAACCCATCACATCTGGAAGTTCAGCTTTCGGCGTATCAATCAAGTGAATCGCTGCGTTCGCCACTTCACGGACATTGTGAGGCGGGATGTCCGTCGCCATACCTACCGCGATACCAGTAATACCGTTAAGTAAGATATGAGGTAGACGTGCTGGCAACATTTGAGGCTCTTTCATGGTGCCATCAAAGTTTGGTTGCCAATCAACGGTGCCTTGACCTAGTTCACCTAGAAGAACCTCAGCAAACTTAGATAATTTCGCTTCGGTATAACGCATCGCAGCGAACGATTTCGGGTCGTCCGGAGCACCCCAGTTACCTTGACCGTCTACCAATGGGTAGCGGTAAGAGAAAGGCTGCGCCATCAATACCATCGCTTCGTAACAAGCAGAGTCACCGTGTGGGTGATACTTACCTAATACGTCACCAACGGTACGTGCTGATTTTTTGTATTTCGATGCAGCTGATAAGCCCAGCTCAGACATCGCGTAGATAATACGACGCTGTACTGGCTTCAAGCCATCACCGATATACGGTAATGCACGATCCATGATCACGTACATTGAGTAATTTAAGTAGGCATCTTCGGTGAACTTGCGCATTGGCAGCTGTTCAACGCCATCATATGTAATTTCGTTAGACATCCATTATACCTCGGCCATATCACCGTTAGTCTGTAGCCATGTACGGCGATCATCTGCACGTTTTTTACCAAGCAGCATGTCCATCATCTCGTTGGTCGCTTCGTTGTCATCAATCGTTAATTGAACAAGACGACGAGTGTTCGGATCCATGGTGGTTTCACGTAACTGAAGTGGGTTCATTTCACCCAGACCTTTGAATCGTTGCACGTTGATCTTAGCTTTCTTCTGCGACAGTCGCTCAAGCACACCATCTTTCTCTGCATCATCAAGTGCGTAGAACACTTCTTTACCGCAATCGATACGATACAGAGGGGGCATTGCCACATAGATATGACCCGCTTCAACCAATGCATGGAAATGGCGAGTAAATAGTGCACATAGCAGTGTCGCGATATGAAGACCATCCGAGTCCGCATCGGCAAGGATACAGATCTTACCGTAACGCAGGCCTGACAAGTCATCGTTATCAGGATCGATACCCAAAGCAACCGAAATATCATGTACTTCTTGTGAAGCCAATACTTGGTCCGCTGACACTTCCCATGTATTTAGGATCTTACCGCGAAGTGGCATAACCGCTTGGAACTCACGATCACGTGCTTGTTTAGCAGAACCACCCGCCGAGTCCCCTTCCACGAAGAAGATTTCGGTACGACTTAAATCTTGAACCGAACAATCGGTTAGCTTACCCGGCAGTGCTGGGCCTGAAGCAATCTTCTTACGCACAACCTTTTTGCTTGCGCGCATGCGACGGTGAGCATTCGCAATACAAGCTTCAGCTAACTGTTCTGCCAGTTGTGGTTTTTCGTTCAACCACAAGCTAAAGGCATCTTTTACCACCCCAGACACAAACGCTGCGGTTTGACGAGAAGAAAGACGTTCTTTTGTTTGACCAGCAAATTGCGGATCTTGCATCTTCACCGATAATACGTACGAACAACGATCGAAAATATCGTCACCCGTTAACTTAACGCCACGCGGTAGAAGGTTACGAAATTCACAGAACTCACGCATTGCATCAAGCAGACCTTGTCGAAGGCCGTTTACGTGTGTACCACCTTGCTTAGTTGGTACTAAGTTCACGTAACTCTCGGTGATCATATCACCGCCTTCTGGCTGCCAAATAATCGCCCAGTTCGCCATTTCTGTTTCAGCAACGAATTCGCCGACATAAGGTTCCTCAGGCAGTAAGGTGTAACCTTTCACACCTTCTGCAAGGTAGTCTTTTAGACCATCTTCATAGAACCATTTATGTTCTTCACCGCCAACCTTGTCGACAAAGGTGATTTCTAAACCAGGGCAAAGTACAGCTTTAGCGCGCAAGTTATTGATAAGACGTAAAACAGAGAACTTAGAGCTATCGAAATATTTTGGATCTGGCCAAAAATGTACCGTCGTACCGGTATTGCGATGACCACAAGTACCTGTAACAATAAGATCCGTTACGGCATGACCACCTTCAAGGGCAATTTCATGTACCTGACCGTCACGGCGAACCGTCACTTCAACACGTTTTGACAACGCGTTCACCACCGAGATACCTACCCCGTGCAAACCACCTGAAAACTTGTAGTTATTGTTCGAGAACTTACCGCCAGAGTGGAGCTTAGTTAAAATCAGCTCAACACCTGAGATCCCTTTTTCAGGGTGGATATCAACAGGCATACCACGGCCATCATCCGTCACTTCTAACGATTGGTCAGCATGCAACACGACTTTAATCTTCTTAGCGTGTCCCGCTAGTGCTTCATCAACCGAGTTATCAATGACTTCTTGGGCAAGGTGGTTTGGTCTTTCTGTCTCGGTATACATTCCCGGGCGATGTCGCACGGGGTCGAGACCTTCAAGTACCTCGAGGTCTTTTGCATTATATTGTTCAGTCATAATACGGAGTTTACTCAAAAAGTTTGCGTCAGTTCGCTGGCTCTAGTTTGACTAAAGCGAAATCATTACTATGAACCGTCATAGTAGAGCGAACGAGCGAAGTATTGGGGAATATAGTCTGGAAGCTGAGTAATGATGTCAAGCTAGTTCAAAAACTAAGGCATCAAACTATGATATTTCACCACTGATAGATGAAATAACAGTCAAACAAGAGAAAATTACTTGATTGCTGAAACAGATTAAAGATTTAGAAAGGTGATGATTTGTTGGGGGTAGCGTTCAAAATTAACAAAGCTATGATCCCCGCCCTCTTCTACTGTCTGTACTGCACCTTGGTACTTCTCTACCGCTTGTCGGTAATCCAGAACTTCGTCTTCCGTTTGCTGAAGTAACCAGAAGTCACTCGGCTGAGCGATAGCCGGAACCTCTAACGCCTTCAGTTCATTGATATGTTTTGTTTCCAGAACATATCGCTCTCCTGTGTATGGATTTACTTGTTCACCTAAATAGTCAGCAAGAAGCTCATACGGCTTAACGGCTGGATTCACAACCACAGCTTTAAAGCCATAGTGAGTATTCAGCCATGTTGAAAGATAGCCACCCAACGAGCTACCTACCAACGCTATCTGATATTGCTCTTTATATTGCTCCACCAGTTGCTGCAAATAAATGGCCGCTTGCTGAGGAAAACTCGGCAGTTGAGGTGTCATCACCTTGATATCAGGACGATGCTCCGCGCAATAGTCAGTAATCACCGTTGCTTTGTGAGAACGTGATGAACTGTTAAAACCGTGAATATAGAGAAGCAGTGGCGGCTTAGCGGCTTGCTGTTCAGAATCAAACATCAATAACCTGCCGCTTCAAAATCAGGTAAGAATTGTCCATGAGGTAAACGGCGAACTTGCGTGCTCACAGATCCATCTTGATGCAATTCAATCTCTCTCCAACCAGGCGACAAAGTATCAACCGCAAAGTCATCTGAGTTAGGTTTGAATTGCACACAAGTCGACGGTGTTGCCATGACTTGTACACCATGATGATCTCGATTCATGTCTTGATGAACGTGACCACACAGTACCGCTTTCACATTGGTGTGCTGTTGAACCACTTCCCAAAATTGATCAGCATCTTTCAGATTATGTTGATCCAGCCATGCACTGCCAACCAACAGTGGATGGTGGTGCAGCAGAACCAAGGTATTACGTTCGGGAAATTCGGTTAGCTTTTGTTCTAGTAGATCAAGCTGTTGATCACTGAGACGTCCGTGAGGCACGCCAACCACTTGCGAGTCCAGCATCACCATCTGCCAATTATTACCTAGCAAAACATGCTCAACGCATTGTATTTGTGGTGATGGTAAAACACTGCCCATATTCGGTTTGAAGTCATGATTCCCTGGCAACCAGTAACACGGTTTATCCAAAGGTTGAATTCCTGACTCAAATTTTTGGTACGACTCAGCACTGTGATCTTGAGAAATATCACCGGTTGCTAAAATCGCTTGATAGTCAAAGCCCTGACTAACAATGGCATCGACTACAGCACGAAAGCTATCTTGAGTGTTGATGCTTAATAAGCTGCCATTGCTCGGCGCAAATAAATGCGTGTCCGTTAGCTGTACAAGCTTAATACTGCTCTCATCAAATTTTGAAGTGTGTGATAATTCCAAAATAACAAATCCAGATACGTTACTGTTTAGACTTTAAAAGTGTTTTTAAATAGGCTCAATTAAAAAGAAACTGGGGTTCGGCTGATACCTGTTTTTAAACAAAACGTTAACCATTCCCCAAGAAATTTGTTCAATTGAAATTTCTCATCCTTTTGCAGAAGTTTTGTGTTGGGATAGTCATATTTTGCTTTGACTCGCGAAAAATCCCCGCTAGCGCACACTTCTGCAACTCGAGCGTCGTGATATAGCCTGACAGACATTTTTGGCAAAGGAAACACTGGCATCGCGTCACTCTGACATATATCTATTAATGTGGTGTATTTTGTGACCTCATTCACTGTCAATTGATACACCATATTAACGGCTTGGTAACAGCGAACGTCACCAACCTCATGCTCAACCGGTAACAGAGCATTAAGTTTGGCATAGTTAGTCTCGTAAACTCGCATCAATTCAGCCAAATCGACATGATACGTTTTTTTGACTGCTATATTTGGCATGACGTTAATCTATCCACTCTGACTGTAATTCTTGGTAGTTCAATTGTAGCCACTGCAGCGCAATGATCGTGGCGCCATTTTCAAACACACCGTCTTTTACTAACTGATAAGCGGCTTCGCGACTCATCACTTGCACGCGAATATCTTCACCTTCGTAATCCAATCCGTGAACCCCTTTTGCTGTCGTGGCGTCAACACAACCAACAAAGACGTCGAGCTTTTCTGAGCAACCGCCGGATGAAGGATAATACGAAGTAATAGGCAATACAGATCCGACGTCGACCCCCGCTTCTTCCATCGCCTCACGACGAGCAACATCTTGTGGTGATTCATCGGTATCAATAATCCCCGCAACAATTTCGTATTGCCACGGGTTCTCATGCTCTAGAGCACCGACACGGATCTGTTCGACGATCACCACTTCATCACGCACAGGATCATAAGGTAGCAAAGCGGCAGCATGTCCACGCTCAAACATCTCACGCTCGATTGGTTGGCTCCAGCCGCCCTCAAACAGTCTATGTTTAAATGTGTACTTAACCATTTTGAAAAAACCACGAAACAGCGTCTCTTTTGAGACTATTTCCACATCTTGCGGAGTAAACTCATGTCGTTGATTGTCATACTGTTGCATTTGATACCTCACTAAGTGATCTTATAGTTTACTCATTGTCCGAGTTAACTACCAAGGATAAGGTTCAACTTTTAGTATAAAACTTATAATTAAAGTTAAGTTTTAAAAAATAAATATTGCACAAGTGGACAGTTAACTGTAAAAAAGTGCAAAGTTTCGAGTAAATTACCACCAAACTGGGTTAAACTCTTTTAAAGAAAATTCCATTAAAGGCAGGAATAGGAAAATGAAAAAACTGCTTCCACTATTTATCAGTGCAGCAATTGGCAGCCTGAGTTCGTCAGCTTTCGCTGATACGCTAGCTGAGGTTTACGACCAAGCAAAACAGAACGATCCTCAACTTCTTCGTTCAGCAGCGAAGCGCGATGCCGCTTTTGAAGCAGTAACGTCAAACCGTAGTGACTTGCTACCACAAATTGACTTGAGAGCTAACTACGACATCAACCGTGGTGAGCGAAGTGATGTAAATAATGACAGCAATCAATGGGGAGCTGGAATTTACTTTTCTCAGGAGCTGTACAAGCGCTCTTCTTGGATCACGCTAGATACAGCAGAGAAAAAAGCTCGCCAAGCTGATTCTTCATACGCAGCAGAGCAACAAGCTTTGATCCTTCGTGTTGCTACCGCTTACTTCGAAGTACTTCGTGCTCAAGATAGCCTAGAGTTTGTTCGTGCTGAAAAAGCCGCAGTTGCTCGTCAACTGGAACAAACTAAGCAGCGCTTTGAAGTTGGCCTTTCAGCAATCACCGATGTGCATGATGCGCAAGCTCAGTACGATGGTGTTTTGGCTGATGAAGTTTTAGCAGAGAACACTCTGATTAATAACTACGAAGGTCTACGTGAAATCACAGGTCAAGAGCACTCTAACCTAAACATCTTAGATACAGACCGCTTCTCAGCAAGCAAGTCTTCTGAATCTGCTGTTGCACTGGTTGAGCAAGCTCAAGAGAAAAATCTGAAGCTATTGGCATCACGTATTGATCAAGACATCGCTAAAGATAACATCACGCTAGCAAGCTCAGGTCATCTACCTAGCCTAACGTTGGACGGTAGCTACTCTCTTGCCGATCAATCAAGCAGCCCTAGTGATTACGACCAAGATAACCTAAACGTCGGCTTAAATTTAGTTGTGCCTCTATACACAGGTGGTAGTACAACTTCTTTGACTAAACAGGCTGAATACAACTACGTTGCAGCAAGTGAAGACCTAGAGGCAACTTACCGTAGCGTTGTGAAAGACGTTCGTGCATTCAACAACAACATCAGTGCCTCAATTGGTGCGCTACGCGCTTACGAACAGTCTGTTGTTTCTGCTCAGTCGGCTCTAGAAGCTACAGAAGCAGGTTTTGATGTAGGTACTCGTACTATCGTTGACGTACTAGATTCAACTCGTCGTCTATACGATGCCAACAAGAACCTTTCAGATGCTCGTTACAACTACATCCTAAGTGTACTTCAGCTTCGTCAAGCTGTTGGCACGCTAAGCGAACAAGACATTGTTGATGTAAACGCAGGTCTAAAAGTCGCAAGTAAGTAATGCTTAAATCCTAGTTAAATACTCTAACCAGAGTCTTTAATAAAGTGACTAGATTACCGCTACAAAAATGCCGCTCAATGAGCGGCATTTTTATTATCTGTTGATCTCAGCTTAACCCAAAGGTTAAGCCTTGAGACGAGAAAGCTAGAAGACTAAGAGTTAGCCTCGACCACCTTTAATCGCTTTAATGATTTCAGTCGTAGAGCAACCATCTTCAAAGTTAAGTACTTTAACTTCACCGCCAGCCGCAATCACTTCTGCACCACCAGCAATCTCTTCAGGTTTGTAATCACCACCTTTCACAAGAATGCTTGGAAGAACTTCAGAGATCAAACGTTGCGGTGTATCTTCAGAAAACGGAACAACCCAATCAACCGCACCTAAACCAGCCAGTACCGCCATACGACGATCGGTTGGGTTCACAGGACGACCGGGGCCTTTTAAGCGTTTCACTGATTCATCCGTATTCACAGCAACGATCAAACGATCACCCAACTCAGCAGCATGGTTCATGTAAGAGACATGTCCCGCATGCAGAATATCAAAGCAGCCATTAGTCATAACGACTTTCTCGCCTTTCGCACGAGCACGTTTCACCGCTTCAACTAGGGCAGCTTCAGAGATCACACCGTAGTCAGTATCTTGGCTACCATGAATCGCTTCCGCTAACTCAATCGTAGACAACGTCGATGTACCTAGCTTGCCGACTACCACGCCAGCTGCAGCATTTGCTAATGCACACGCCTCATCAAGTGGCTTACCTGCAGCAACTGAAGCTGCTAATACTGAAATAACCGTATCACCAGCACCAGTAACGTCATACACTTCTTTCGCTTGGGTCGGTAAGTGGAATGGTTCTACGCCTTTGCGGAGCAATGTCATGCCATGCTCACTACGAGTCACTAACAAGGCTTCAAAATCAAACTCTTCGATTAACGCGAGCCCTTTTTCGATCATTTCATCTTCAGACTTAACCTTTCCGGCAACCAGCTCAAACTCCGCCATGTTTGGCGTAAGTAATGTCGCACCACGGTAGCGTTCAAAATCTGCACCTTTAGGATCGATAAACACCGGAACGTTCGCTGCGCGCGCTTTTTGAATAAAGCTCTGCACATGCTCCAAAGCACCTTTCGCATAATCAGATAAGATTACCGAGCGTACATTAGGCAGTGCTTGCTCCATGCGAGATAAAACAAGCTCAGGATCCGTGTTCTCAAATTTGTCTTCAAAATCAAGACGAATCAACTGCTGTCCACGGCTCATGACACGCAATTTTGTGATGGTCGGGTAATCGTCCAACTCAACAAAATCACACTTAACCTTTAATGCACCCAAGGTATTTTTCAACACCTCAGCTGGCTCATCTTTTCCAGTCAAACCAACGATATGAGCATGACCACCAAGAGAGGCAATATTCATTGCTACGTTGGCAGCACCACCAGGGCGCTCTTCGTTATTTTCTACTTTAACAACGGGCACAGGTGCTTCTGGTGAAATACGGCCAGTAGGGCCATACCAGTAACGGTCAAGCATTACATCACCGACAACAAGAACGCCTGATTGGCTGTAGTCAGGTAGAATTGGTTTCATTGTGGATCTCCAAAAATCGAATCTGGCTAGAGTCTAGCACACTGATTACAGTGGCTAAACCATAGAAAAATGAGTGAAAGCCTAACTCGATAGATACTCTAGTAGCTAAGAAGTCGATAAGCGATCACTAAATGATAATGACGTAACCGTTAAGAAATAGTTCCGTTACGCTTCCATCCATTGCTTCCATGCTTGAACAACATGTTCCCTTTCCATTTTAAATTTATCAATCGCCACGTCCGCATCAAGGTTGAGTAGGTTGCGGTGATGGATTTCATCTCTTAATGCTGTATAGGCACTAGTTAATGCCATGCCTTGCTGTTCGTCCATAATTCCTTGTGACAACAGACTTTCAAAGATTCGTACATTGTCACACCAACGAGTCAACTTAGGTTTTTCATTACTGTATCGAAGTACTAAATATTGCGCCAAAAACTCAATATCGGTGATACCACCCGCATCTTGTTTCAGCATGAATCGATCGGTTTTTTTTCCACCGAGGTGCCCACGCATTTTTTCACGCATATCGACCACAGATTTTTTAAGTACAGCTTCATCTCGAGTCAAACACAAAATCTCATGGCGAGTCTTGTTAAATGCCGAAGCCAATAAGTCATCACCATAAATCATACGAGCGCGAGTCAAAGCTTGGTGCTCCCAAGTCCACGCATCATTGTGCTGATACTCGTCAAAAGCATCGGTTGGACTCACTAATAGACCAGAGACACCTGAAGGGCGCAAGCGAGTGTCGACCTCGTACAAAATACCAGAAGCAGTTCTGGTCGAGAAAATATGAATAATGCGCTGCGCCAATCTCAGATAAAATTGGCGTCCGTCGATCTCTTTTTTACCATCAGTATAGATGTGTACCGGGCAATCGTGCATGAATACGATATCGAGATCGGAGTTATAACCAAGCTCCCAACCGCCGACTTTGCCGTAACCAACCACGGCGAAGCCACGGCCTTCACGATCTTTAACGTGGGTAGGCTCCCCAAACTTGGCTGTCACTTGTAACCAAGCTTGATTAATGCCGGCCTCAACAATCGCTTCTGCTAAATAGGTTAGATGGTCGCTTACCTTCATAACAGGCAAAACGCCCGCAATATCAGCGGCTGCAATTCTCAAGATACAAGTCTGCTTAAACTGACGCAGCCCCTCCATCTGTTGTTCCATGTCATCTTCAGGAATACGGGCTAGATAATCACGTAACTCGGTCTTGTAAGACTCTAAAGGCACGGGATTATAGAGTTGCTGCGGATCAATAAGTTCATCTAGCAGAATTGGGTAACGACCCAACTGCTCCGAGATCATCGGGCTCGCTGTACATAAGCGAACGAGTTGAGTGAGGGCCGCTGGGTGCTCATCCAATAGCTCAAGATACGTGGTGCGCGTAACGATTTTTTGCAACAGATGCAGCACTCGAGACAAACCAAATTCAGCATCCTTGGCGGTGTAGAGCGCTTGAAACACTTTGGGCATTAATCGATTGAGTACTTCACGTCCACGAGGGCCAAGGGTTTTCTTAGCCAAATCAGCTTTGAATTGGATAATGGTTTTCGCCGCTTGCTGCGGGTTAGCAATCGCGATGTCATGCTCTAGAACCTGCTCAATCACATCTTGCTTATGAGCCATATCCCACAACTCACTAAAGTGACTCGCGATTGGGTTAGCATCATCTTCATCAACCCCAATTAGGTCTTCGAATACGGTGTGGACATTCGCCATATGAACACGGGTCGCATCAATCAAACCATCCCAATCTGCAAACTGCATGGCGACAGCAAGTTGCAATTGTTCGAAATCGCCATCAGGTAAGGTTTGAGTTTGCTTGTCAGCCATCGCTTGTAATAGGTTCTCAAGGCGGCGTAAAAACAGGTATGCCTCACGCAAGTGACCGACTTCTTCTGCTTCTAATAAATGAAGAGATTCAATCGCACTTAACGTCTCCAACAAACCTCGACCACGAAGGCTCGGTTCACGTCCACCACGAATCAGTTGAAAGACTTGAGCAATAAACTCGACTTCACGAATACCACCAGAGCCAAGCTTAATGTTGTTTGATAAGCCACGACGTCGCACTTCGCTACTGATCATCGACTTCATTCGACGCAAAGATTGAATGGCACTGAAATCAATGTAACGACGAAAAACAAACGGACGCAGCATCTGGCGGAGCTCTTGATACTCAGGATACATTTCGCTGCCCATCACACGCGCCTTAACCATTGCGTAGCGTTCCCAGTCACGGCCTTGTTCTTGGTAGTAATCTTCAAGAGCAGCATAGCTCATGACCAAAGGGCCGCTCTCCCCGAATGGACGCAAGCGCATGTCGACTCGATAACAGAATCCGTCAAAGGTTTGCTGATCAAGCGCCTTGATAATACGTTGCCCCAAACGCGTGAAGAACTGCGCGTTGGCGATACTTCTTCTTGCACCTTGGGTTTCACCATTCTCAGGGTAAGTAAAAATTAGATCGATATCGGAAGAGAAATTCAACTCACCGCCACCTAACTTGCCCATACCTATGATCAACATCGGCTGCGCTTCACCTTCCTCGTTACAAGGTGTGCCCCACTCTTTACAACAAATATCGTACTGCCATTGATAGGTCTCGAAAATCATCGCCTCTGCTAGCATCGACAAATGATTTAAGCTCTGTTCTAGATCCCATGAGCCCATAAAGTCACGCCAAGCAATGTAGGTCATCTCTCGATTACGGAATTGACGCAGCACACGTTGACCGCTCATTTCATCAACACAACCAGCAAGTAACTCGGCCAAACGCTTACGATACCCTTCCGCACGCTCTTGGCATCTCAGCATCTCTGGCAAGGTGCTGGATAAAATCGAGTCACGCTGTAAACAATCACCAACAAAACAGCTCAAGCCTAATACACGCTTGAGCTCGGCAATCAGTGACTCAGGCCAAGTGTTAATGGCGTCACTTTGATGCTCTAATAATTGCTCAAAAGCAGACTGGGAATGAGTGACGAGTAGAGAAGGCAATGGCATGTTTCTTCCTTGTGTAAGCTGCGCACCGAACAATTGGCTTGTCGGTTCAGTTCTTCAATAACGAGTTCTAAAAACTAATGATTAGTTATACCAAAGTTCTGCCAATAAAAAACGCCCACATTAGCAATGTGGGCGTTTTATCAGTGAACTTATCAAGTAAAGCCTTTATCTCTAATAACAAGTTTCTGTGGCCAAACCTCTAGGAATAGACCTTTAGATCTTACGAACTAGAGCTCAAGACCGAGAACTGGGGGTTAAACCTTAAACTGCTTAATCTTACCGTCTAGCTCTTGTGCGTTGCTTTCCATGATCTCAGAAGTCTCGAGAAGCTCACCCACCACCACTACGGAGGCTTCAACAAGCTCACGAACATTGGTCAGATTGACACTCATCTCTTCCGCCACACTAGTTTGTTGGCCCGCAGCAGTCGCGATCTGGAAGTTCATATCATTAATCTGGTTTACCTGACTTACGATGCCATCAAGCTCAGAACCAGCGTTAGTCACTAGGTCTACGCCTTCAGCCGCTTCAACAACACTCTTTTCCATCAGCTCTACAGCCGAGTTAGCACTGCTTTGTAGATGGCTGATCATATCTTGAATTTCTACTGTCGCTTGCTGAGTACGTTGCGCAAGGTTACGAACCTCATCGGCAACAACCGCAAAACCACGTCCCGCTTCACCGGCACGCGCGGCTTCAATCGCTGCGTTCAAAGCCAATAGGTTGGTTTGCTCTGAAATGCCTTGGATAGTACCAACCACACTGCCAATCGAGTCTACGCGCTCTTCTACTTGGTTTACCGCTGCTGCAGAGGCTGCGATGTCCGAAGAAAGCTCACTCATCTTAGAAACAGAACCTTGAACGAACTTCTGACCTGTTAGTGCTTGACCTGATGCTTGCTCAGTAAGAGAAGAAGCACTTTGCGCGTGCTCAGCCACAGTTTGCACAGTAGACGTCATCTCGCTCATTGCTGTCGCTAGTTGGTCGATTTCGTTAAATTCTTCCTGAGCTGAATCTTTGGTTTCGGACATGCTGATGGTCATCACTTCCGTCAGGGCAAACAACTCATCAGAAGAGGCCACCTGAGTTTTGATCATGTCATTCAACTGGACTCGAGTTTTTTCGAGTTCTCGTGCCACATCACCGTATTCATCTTTACAATCCATATGAATAGGCACTGATAGGTTCTTATCGGCCATCGTTTTAATGGCGTCATTGAGGTATTGAGTTTGGCGAAGCATAACGCGCGCTGCCGCCAATAGAAGAACCACAAACACAATGATCATCAAGGCTGTTTGCCAAGCCACTTGAACTAGGTAAGTCTCGTAATGCTGCTGTGCAACTTGTGCATTGTTAGTGACTGCAAGTAATGAATCGTAAAACGCACTTGCGTCCCATAGCTGCTTCGAAATAATCAAGATAGTGCTGAAAACCATCAGCATGATCATTTTTGGAACGAGACGGATGTCCGAGATAATCCTTTCCCACGGCTTGAATGACAGTTTAGTCATTGTCAGTTCTCCATTAACTCTTATATATTGATGGCTTCTATATCCGCGAGATGGCTATGTCAGTCAAAGTTCGCGATTTATTTTGAGCCTCGTATGAATGTTAAATAGTATCAAAGACACCACTAAGCCGATGAGCTTATTATCACTGATTCTCTCTTTCTTAGCGTTATTTGTGATCTCAGGCTTATTGTTTGCACCGATTGATAAAGAATCGAAACAAGTTCTTATCGGCCTGGACTTTATAATCTGTAGCGTTTTTCTTTTTCAGCTCACTATTGATCTATTCAGATCACAAAATAAGAAAGAATATCTAAAAGTACACTGGATCGATTTCTTGGCAAGCATCCCTATGGTCGAGCCACTTCGATTCGCTCGCATTTTTCAGATCTTGCGCGTGATTCTCGTTCTTCGGTCAGGAAAACGTGTTTTCAGGGAGCTGTTTAGCAATCGAAAAGAAACGACACTCGCCTCAATTATTTTGCTATTGGTTATTCTCCTGACCATAGGTGCAGGAACAATACTGCTGCTAGAGCACAAGGATCCCAATGCCAATATTACCACTGGCCAAGATGCTTTATGGTGGGCTTTCGTAACGATTAGTACCGTGGGGTACGGCGATCATTATCCAGTGACGAGCTCAGGCAAGTTAGTCGCTTCTCTGGTGATCATTTGTGGTGTGGGTGTTTTTGGTATGATTTCAGGGTTGATTACTTCTTTGATCACCTCTCCAACTCGCCATGACAATCAACGAGCTGAAAACAAAGAGAAGCACCTTGAGAAGATCATTGAGCAACAACAGAAAATTCTCGAACGACTAGAAAATCTGGAACAACAAACAAAAAAATAGGGCCGAAGCCCTATTTTCAATTTCATGTTGTTATGAAACTCAGTCTTGCCAATACGGCTCAACTTCTACACTTATTTGGCGTGTCTGTTCCATCGCATGCAGAATAGACACCTCTTGACGAGCTAACCAACGCTCTAGCTGAACCTTCTCATCGCCTTCTAACTTCTCAGTCAAAGGCTCCAGTGTTTTAAGTGCCAACAAGTCATCAATGCCTTGCACCATATCGGCCCATGGCAAGCGGAAACTGTTTCGCTCAGCGTCATCATATAAACTCGCGAAACCAACACCAGAATACAGATTACGCATCAAACGGTATTGCTGCTCAATATACGCTTGGCTGGTCATCACTCGCTCTGGCGGGAAAGCTTCCATCAAGTCTGCCCATGTGCGATCGAGTTGCTGCACGGAAAACCATTCGATACCACGACCCATTTGCTCACGCGCTTTCTCATCTAAGAAAGGCTGCCAGCCACGAGACAAGATCCAACGGCTCAGATCCAACAATAAACCGGTGTAACGAGCAGAGCTCAGCAAGGTAAGCAGATCTTCACGATCTGGCAGTTGCTCTTGCATCTCTTTAAGCTCAGCGACTAAGAACTTACGCGCATCGAGTTTACGTAGTACGTGTCCTTTATCTTCCAGCAAGTCTTCGAAGTGATCATAGCTTTTCAGCCAGTCGAGCTCTTGCTCAAGCCATTTCAACTCTTGACGTAAAATAGCACTCGCGCGTCTTGGGACAATGCCACCGTAGATAGTGAAGGTTTGACGAATAAAACTCAGCGAGTGACTGATCTCATGCAGCGCTTCAATCGATTGGCGCTCGGTGAAGATCTGCTCGTGATAGTGCCAATGAGCGAGAGCATGCTCTAAAGATTGAATGAAACACGATTCAACGGTATCACTTTTGTCAGTATCAACTAAGGTCAAAGGAGTGACTTCATCTCCTTGATAACCTTGAGCAAGGCGGTAACCCTTAGCTGCTTTGCTTAGGTTACCCAAACGCATACCACCTTGTTCGCAGAATTGGCGAGACAATGTAAATAGTGCATCCGTCTGACCGGATTTAAGTTCCAATTCAACTTCGCAAATCGGTTCTTGCAGGTCGCCTGATTCAACAAAGCCTTGATCGAATGCGACCTCGACTTGGCTACCATCAGGCATACCAATCAACCACTGCTCACGCGTGAAGTTAGTAGAGAACAGAGGAGTCAGCTCAGCTTGCAGCGTTTCGATGTCTTTACCTGCTGGCCAGATATCCTCTGGGTGCAAGGCTAGCTTAGGTTCGTTGCTGTCGTGCTCTGCATTGTATTCAGGCCTTTGGTGCAGGCCAGCAACCACACGACCAGCAGTCTTTACGGTTTGTACAAATACGTCATCAAAGCGTCGAATGCGTAAGCCTGTATCGTGCTTACGTAGCCAGTTGTCAGCGGTGTCAAAGTAGATGTTACCTAGCTCACGACAACTGTGCTGAAGTACTTTAGTTTCAGCAATTTTATTGCGTAAAGTCTCTGAAAATTCAGGAGAAACAAAAAACTTCAGTTCTATCTCGGTTTCCATAGTTATACCTTTCTGTGAAGATAGGGACAGGATATTGCCAATTTGAAAAGTCGGCAAGTCAGAAATATCGCCCTTATGATGATCTAAAACAGTTTTAATGAGAGATTGATTAGGTTAACATGCGCGACTTTGTAGCCATCGCTTAACATTTCACCATGAATATGGTGTATGTTGTTTTAAGGTTATTATTTATTAGGTTGGATGACCATGCCAGTAAATACAATTATGGGGTTATTTGCAAAGTCCCCAATTAAACCTTTGCAGCGTCACGTAGTATGCGTGAACGAATGTTGTTCTCACCTAGTTAATTTCTTTGAAGTTTCTTCAAAAGGTGACTGGGAAAAAGCATCAGAAATTCGAGCTCAAATTTCTCACCTTGAGAAAGAAGCTGACGTACTAAAACGTGAAATTCGCCTTAAACTTCCTCGTGGTTTGTTTATGCCAGTTGATCGCACCGATATGTTGGAGCTATTAACGCAACAAGACAAACTCGCAAACCTAGCGAAAGACATTGCTGGCCGTGTATATGGTCGTCAACTTGTCATTCCTGCTCCAATGCAAGAAAACTTCATCGCTTACGTTAAACGCTGTCTAGATGCAGCGAACCAAGCACAAAACGTAATCAATGAATTAGACGAATTACTTGAAACTGGCTTTAAAGGCCGTGAAGTAACACTCGTTGCCGAAATGATTCATCAATTAGATGTAATTGAAGATGACACGGATGCGATGCAGATCGAACTACGCCAACAACTAATGGCAATTGAAGGCGATCTGAATCCAGTTGATATCATGTTCTTATACAAAATTCTTGAATGGGTTGGTGGTATTGCAGATCAAGCACAGCGTGTAGGCGCTCGTCTTGAAGTAATGCTTTCTCGATCTTAAATCATACGTTAACCATATAACGAAGAGCATTTTTTGAACAAACCACTTATGCGCTGAGTATTTCTCTCGCTGAGCGGTTTTTTGCGTCTAAATTTGTTCCGCTTGTTATCAAACAACTAGGTATTACGATGGATATCCTTGCTAACTACGGCACTGTCCTGATTATTGTTGCAGCAGCTTTCGGTTTCTTGATGGCTATTGGTATTGGTGCAAATGACGTTGCGAACGCAATGGGCACCTCAGTAGGCTCTAAAGCTCTAACCGTTAAACAAGCGATCATTATCGCAATGATCTTTGAATTCGCAGGTGCTTACCTTGCGGGCGGCGAAGTAACAGACACGATCCGTAAAGGTGTTATCGAAACATCTCTGTTTGCAGATCAACCTGACGTACTTGTGTACGGTATGATGTCTGCACTACTCGCTGCTGGTACATGGCTACTTCTAGCTTCATACATGGGCTGGCCAGTATCAACGACTCACTCAATCATCGGTGCAATCATCGGTTTTGCTTGTGTGTCTGTGGGTACTGAAGCTGTAGATTGGAACAGTGTCCAAGGCATTGTGGGAAGTTGGATTGTCACACCATTGATTTCCGGTATCTTCGCCTATCTCATATTTGTCAGTGCCCAGCGACTGATATTCGATACAGAAAACCCGCTATTCAATGCGAAGCGTTTTGTACCGGTATACATGTTCATTACTACAATGGTCATTGCACTTGTAACGATCAAGAAAGGTCTTAAGCACGTAGGCCTTCATCTAACCGGTACTGAAGCATGGTTATGGGCTGCAGGTGTTTCTGCTGTCGTCATGATTGGCGGTTACTTATACATTCAGAAGAAGTTTGCTAACCGCGAAGAAGACCACGGTTTTACTGGCGTAGAAGGTATCTTCAGCGTACTAATGGTTATCACAGCTTGTGCAATGGCATTCGCACACGGTTCAAACGATGTTGCCAACGCGATTGGTCCACTATCAGCGGTTGTTTCAACAGTTGAGCACATGGGCGAAATCTCAGGCAAGAGTACTATCGCATGGTGGATTCTTCCACTAGGTGGTATTGGTATCGTTGTTGGTCTTGCAACAATGGGTCATAAAGTAATGGCAACCGTTGGTACTGGTATTACAGAACTAACTCCTAGCCGTGGCTTTGCAGCTCAACTAGCGACCGCGTGTACGGTTGTACTTGCTTCTGGTACTGGCCTTCCGATTTCAACCACGCAAACATTAGTTGGTGCGGTATTAGGTGTAGGCTTTGCTCGTGGTATCGCAGCTCTAAACTTAGGCGTTGTGCGTAACATCGTAGCTTCTTGGATTGTGACGTTACCTGCAGGTGCTCTACTTGCTGTTGTATTCTTCTACGCAATTCAGGCTATGTTTACTATGTAATAGCCCTGACGCTAGTCAATATTAGCGTCAGAAAACGGTGAGCTTCAGTAAAGATATGTAAATACCATGTCATTATTGACTCAAACGCACAGAAAGGGAGGCTTTGCCTCCCTTCTTTGTTGCACCATATAAAAAAACTAAATATTATTTGCTCATTGAGGCTGACTCATACGCCTACCCAATTTGAATCGTTAAAGGATTTACTGTGAAAAAACTGATTAGCTTAGTTTTGTTCGCAATGCTTGCGGCTCCAGCTGCCTTTGCTCAAGACCGTTATATTGCTGACAAACTATTTACTTATATGCACTCTGGCCCAAACAATACTTTCCGTATCATAGGTAGTATTGATGCCGGTGAGAAAATCACCTACCTGCAAACGAACAAGAGCACGGGTTACACTCAGGTTCAAGATAACCGAGGACGCAAAGGTTGGGTTGAGAGTAAGTTCGTAAGCACGAAAGAAAGTATGGCACTGCGCATGCCTAAGCTAGAGAAAGAACTCTCTGAAGTAAAAGGCAAGCTGGCAAATGCTCGCCAAAGTGCTGATAGCGAAAAAGCAGGTCTCGCAAGCTCTCTAGACTCTCGTAACAAGCAGATTGCTGAACTAGAGCAGAACTACAGTGAGATTAGCCAACAGCTAACGAGCTCTCAAACAGAGAACCGTGAACTACGCGCTAAGCTAGATACTCAAAAAGATGACTTACTATTGAAGTACTTCATGTACGGTGGTGGTGTTGCTGGTATTGGTCTACTTCTTGGCCTTGTTCTGCCACACATCATGCCTCGTCGTAGAAAGTCACCAAACGGCTGGGCGTAAGCCTCGCATTTGCTAGTAGGTTCAGTATCGCTAGTAGGTTCAGTATCGAAGATCAAAAAGGAGCACCGAAGTGCTCCTTTTTATTTGTCTGGATTTATCATTCAAGTCACAGCGCTAATACCTATTACAGCGCTAACATCAATCACAGTAAGTAGTAATATCGATAGTACTAACCTTTCCACTCATACAAAGCTGGGATTTCTATTTTCTGCTGATTGAATTCAATGATTACCGATTGTGGTTTAATCTCAAGCAACTGAATACCCCGCTCGATCCATTCCCCTTGAGCAACTTCGTGTCCATTCACTTTTACCCAACGCTTAGTTTCGCTACTCGAGTACATGTGAGTTTGTAAGTCTAATTTAGGTAATACACCAGCCAATCTATTGCCATGTGTTTCTAAACCGATGACCTGAGAATCCATATCCCCCACAGGTCTAGAATCCATCGGTTCAGGTGAAACCGACGGCTCTCCCATCATTGATTCAAGCTTCAACGCTAAATCGGGTGACAACTCGGTGAGGTCTAACCCTTTCAGTAAATCACGGTCCGATTGCAGCGTGGCATTATCATTATTCGTTCCAGGTTTAACTGACGGTTCAATAGATAATGGCTCTAAATTCGTTGCTGCTTGATTACTATTATCTACATTTTCCATGATCGCTTTTGAGCCACTAGCGATATTACCGATGTCGGTGCCCATCTTTGCATGTATCTCTTGACGCGGTAGTGCTTTCAAAAACTGGCTTACCGGGGCCGAGCGAACAGAGAATAATGCTTCATCGTCTGCATTCACTGACACTGCATTCACTGACACTGCATCCACACTGGCAATGCCAGCACCGGCAATTTGAGGCTCAAGGTCTGATTGAAGCTTTGATTCAGGCAGAACTCCGGAGGAAACGGGGCTAGCCGAGCCTTGCTGCTGTTGATTATACGACTGATAAGCCAGAACGCCGCCCACCAATAATGAAGGCACCAAGACAAGGATCAGTCCCATTGTTAACGATGAACCTCGTTTGTTGCTAATCCCTCTAACAGAGCTAGGCACGTGATGGTTTTGGTAACCTTTAAAGCTAGGTTTATGATTAGAAGACTGTTTAAGCTCGTGCATAATACGTGACATTAGCTTTCGCCTCCTTCTAATGACATCAACTTAGGCGAGTCGAGTTGAGCTAATCTCTGCAACCTTGCTAAGGTGCGCTTACCTGCGATGCCATCAACAGACATACCCTGCCAAGTTTGAAACGCTTCGATTTTCATTTTCAATTCATAGTCAAATACATCACTGCCCGATACGTCTTCACCCAAGACTTCTGAAAGCAATAGATCAAGTAAAGCAACCGCCTCACCTTGATAACCCTCTTTCAGGGTCTCTCTTAGCGGCTGTTTCCAAATCGCGACATAATCACCTTGCCAAATTTGCTTTAAGGTCCGCTTAGGCATCACCAATAGCTTTTCGTTGACTAGGAGCTCAACAGACTCCTCAGACGCGCCATAAAGTACAGCAAACACAGGTTCTTGACCTAATTCCAGATTAAGAACCACGGGAACTCCAAATTCAATCAAATATTCTAAATTGGCTTGATGTTGCTCACATACAAATACACTTTGTTGTTCACTCAAACATAGCCAATCACGAAGCGAAGATTCATACCCCCAAAGCGTGTATAGGTCCCTAATTGCAAGCGTTTGATTATTCCCTTGCTTTAAGTGATTCTGAACATCTTGTGGTAGTGCAAACTTCGAAGTCTTGAGATCTTGAACCGGTATAGATTTATCATCCAATATCGGTGTTTCAGCCACAAATGATCGTTGAGTATTCGCCGCTACTTCCGTTTTCACTTCACTGGAAGTATCTGCAGGCATCCATGAACTAATATAGGTTGGGGCGAAGTTAAAGGTCGCGATTGCAAGGCCGACACTTAATGTGGCAATCCCCGCGTATTGGAGTAATTTTGGGGCTACATGAGTAGCACGAGTTTTCTCGACGTGATACACATCAGCCTGAAAGGCCATGATCTGCTGACAAGCTCGGTTAACCGTTTCATTACTCGGTGATTTATCACCATCATGGAAAGCCAATTGCAGCGCTTTATCACACACCAAGTTAATGAGCCTCGGAATACCATGGGTATATGGGGAGATAAGCTTGATTGAACGATTCGAAAACAACATCTGCTCACCACCAGCCGTTTCCAAACGAAACGCGATGTACTTACCCGTTTCTTCGATATTAAGAGGTAATAAGTGATAGCGACCTGTAATCCGCTGCGCGAGTTGACGTAGCTGTGTGGTTTGTAAGTGTTGCTGTAATTCAGGTTGTCCAACCAACAGCACCTTTAATAGCTTACGACTATCGGTTTCTAAATTGGTCAGAAGGCGTAGCTGCTCCAACACATCAGCTGCAAGGTGTTGGGCTTCATCTATCACCAATAAGGTTTGAATGCCTTCAGCATGGCTATCAAGCAGGAAGTGATGAATTGCCTGACTCAGCTGTTTCAACGACGCTTGTTCAGGGTATTCGACCTCAAACTCATCGCAGATAGCTTCAAGTAAATCTGAATTGGAAAACGTAGGGTTGAGTATAAGGCCAGCTTGAGTCTGATGATCGAGTGATGACAACATCGCTTTGGCGACCGTTGTTTTTCCTGTACCGACCTCACCAGTAAGCATCGCAAAGCCCCCACCTTCGCCTAAACCGGCTTGTAGGTTCTGCATCGCTTCTTGGTGACGCTGACTCAAAAACAAATAGCGAGAATTTGGTACAATCGAAAATGGCATCTCAACGAAGCCAAAATATTCCTTATACATGTGCTGCCCTATAATTACGATTAATGGAAAGTACCATTGCTCGCAGTAAAGTCCAGCAGTGATAAAACATTTCGAGGTGATAAGTTGCAAATATACGATAGCCTACCAAAAGACAATGGACTACAGCGCTATCTAGTCGGTGGAGCGGTACGCGATAAGCTGCTCAATATTGACAGTTATGATAGAGATTGGGTCGTGGTAGGAAGTACCCCTCAAGAGATGGAAAGCCTTGGCTTTACAGCTGTCGGAAAAGATTTCCCTGTATTCTTACACCCAAAAACCAAAGAAGAGCACGCACTGGCTCGTACTGAGAGAAAATCAGGTTCAGGTTACACAGGCTTCGAGTGTTACTTCGCTCCAGACGTGAGTTTGGAAGAAGATCTGATGCGCCGCGATCTAACGATCAACGCCATCGCTCAAGATGACAAAGGCCAACTTTACGATCCTTATCATGGCCAAAAAGATCTCTCTGACCGCATTCTAAGGCATGTCTCGGACGCTTTTATTGAAGATCCTCTTCGTGTGCTGCGTGTGGCTCGCTTCGCCGCTAAACTCCATCACCTCAACTTTACGGTTGCACCTGAAACCATGGTGATGATGAGTGAGATAGTGCAATCCGGTGAACTGGCACACCTCACTGCCGAACGAGTTTGGCAGGAATGGCATAAATCTCTTAGCACTCCCCACCCTGAAGTGTTCCTTTCTGTATTGAAAGAGTGTGGTGCATTGGCAGTCGTATTACCTGAGATTGACGCTCTATTTGGCGTCCCTCAACCTGAAAAATGGCACCCTGAGATCGACACGGGCATTCACACGCTAATGGTGGCTCAACAAGCTGCACTACTAAGCCCATCGTTACCAGTACGCTTTGCCGCTCAAGTGCATGACTTAGGTAAAGGCGTCACACCAGAAAGCGAGTGGCCAAGCCACAAAATGCATTGTCATACTGGCTTGAAGATCATCAAGAAGCTGTGTGAAAGAGTCAGAGTGCCTAATGAATTCAGAGACCTCGCGTTGTTAGTGTGCGAGCAGCATTCCAATATCCATCGTGCAGGCGAGCTAAAGCCAACCACCTTCCTCAAGGTTCTCAACAAGTTCGATGTTTGGCGTAAGCCAGATAGACTCGACGATATACTGCTTTGCTGCCAGGCCGATCACGCAGGCCGAAAAGGATTAGAAAATCAGCCGTATCCTCAAAAAGCGCGTTTTGAAGTGGCTTACCAAGCAGCACTTCAAGTCGAAGTTAAAGCGATTATTGCCGATGGTTTTCAAGGTAAAGACATTCGAGAAGAACAAGAGAAGCGCAGAGCTGCCGCGATTGAGATTGCCCTATTAGAACTCGCTGATAATTGATCGTAATAACACTGGTTACCATGCATTAAAAAACCCGCGACTAAGCGGGTTTTTCCGTTTCAATCTGTAGGACGAAACATTTGTCTTCGTAAGTCGAGCGCTACTGCATCATCAAGAAAGCAAATAGACCAAAACCTAAAATCAGGCGGTAGATAACGAACGGCGTCATACCCATACGAGAGATAAGCTTCAAGAAGAAGTGAATACAGATATAAGCACTAATGAAAGAAACCACGATTCCCGTTAGCAAAGTACCAACATGGATTGGATCACCACTGGTCACTAACTTCAGGCCCAAATAACCACCAGCCAGAGTGATGATTGGGATAGACATCAAGAAAGAGAATCGAGCCGCCGCTTCACGTGTGAAACCAAGGTAAAGTGCTGCGGTAATCGTCGCGCCAGAACGAGACGTACCAGGGATGATAGCCATTGCTTGAGCAAGACCAATAAACAGCGCCTTTTTCCAACCCGCTTGGTATTCGTCATCACGCAGGCTTGAGTTCTTATCCACCCACCATAGCAACAGACCAAAGATAATCGTGGTCGTTGCAATCACCCACGCACTGCGCAAGTAAAGCTCAACAATATCTTTCATCAACAAACCAAAGATACACGCAGGAATCGTCGCGAGAATGATCATCCACGCGAGCTTTGCTTCTTTACTGCGATCGCCTTTAAAAACTGAACCAAAAAATGCGCTCAACAGAGAGACCACTTCTTTGCGGAAATAGATAACGACGGCAGCCAGAGTACCGACATGGACCGCCACATCAAAAGCCAAACCTTGATCTTCCCAACCTAAAACAGCCGAAGGAAGGATTAAGTGTGCAGAACTGGAAATAGGTAAAAACTCAGTAAAACCTTGCACCAACGCCAACATAAACGCTTCAAAATAACTCATTACTTACCTTAAAAATTATAGTGTTATATCAACGACAGAGAGCGTATCTAATTGCTGCATCTTCTGCCATATTTTACTGACGGTTCTTCCATCTTGCGGGATCACTCTCGCAGGACAAAGATCATAAAGTGGTTGTGTTACAAAAGGATATTTATAGATATCACTGCGTGGTAATTCTGGATCGCTCTCAGAAACCACCTCTCCAAACAGCACAATATCAAGATCGAGCTTTCGATCTTGAAGCTTATGGGCATCTTGAGGGCGACCCCATTTAAACTCAATTTTACGGAGCTGCTGTGAAAATTCAGTCAATGAGAGTGATGTGTCGATCTCAATCACAAAGTTATAAAACGAGTGGCTTTTAAACCCCACAGGCTCACAGTGATAGATCTTAGAGCATTTAAGGTTAGTCCCTAATGATTGAAGCTCTGTCCATGCCACCCTTGCATGCTTGTCGCGGTCTATGTTCGTGCCAACACCAACATAGGCTATTGTCATGCTTGACCTCTTTCGATGATCACACCCACGGCTTTTGCTTGTGGTACTGCGCCAGGCTTCGCTAGACGAATTTTAATCCAAGGCACTGAGAACTGAGTCATAATCAATTCAGCGACTTCTTCTGCCACACGCTCAACCAATAGGAATCGGCCATTCGCAATGTGGTCAAGTACGGCAGTGCTGACTGTCGAGTAATCCAAAGCATCGACAACATCATCACTCTTACCTGCTGGGCGATTGTCATGAGCCATTTCAATATCAAGCACAAGTTTTTGTTTAATCTCTTGTTCCCAATCGTAAACACCGATCGTTGTAATTACTTCTAGCTGTTCAATGAAAACTTTATCCAGTGCCATGACTTGTCCTTTTAGAGGTCGGATACCCATACCGGGGAAAAAAACGTATTATTTGCGTAATTCCAGATATGATATCAATTACTCTTAGATTGAGCATTATTTTCCCATCGTTAGACTTATAACTGTTTAAGGAAAAACATGACCCCATTGGCACTCATCATGATTATTGCTGCCTATTTACTAGGTTCAATCTCTAGTGCGGTCTTGATATGCCGAGTCTTAAGACTTCCTGACCCAAGAACTGTGGGGTCCAATAACCCCGGAGCCACCAATGTGCTTCGCGTGGGTGGCAAAGGCGCCGCTGCGGCCGTCCTGCTTTGTGACATGCTTAAAGGCACCATTCCTGTTTGGCTTGGCTACTACCTCAAGATCGATCCCATCATTTTAGGTGTTGTGGCGATCGCAGCCTGCCTTGGTCATATGTATCCAATATTCTTCCACTTTAAAGGTGGTAAAGGCGTCGCAACCGCACTCGGAGCTATCGCCCCAATTGGATTCGATCTAACGGGCATGATCATGGCGACCTGGTTAGTTGTGGCATTTTTGTTTCGTTATTCTTCTTTAGCTGCACTGGTTACTGTGTTGCTCGCACCTTTCTACGCTTGGTTAGTCAAACCTCAATACACACTGCCTGTGGCCATGTTGTGTTGTTTGATCGTCCTACGTCACCATCAGAATATCCGCCGCCTACTCGATGGCAGCGAACCAAAACTCGGGCAAAAAAAATCGGCTTAAACTGTCATGTCTAAGCCGATCCATTTTTAAATTGAGATACGTTTAAACCAACGTAAATCTCTGTCGAGCAATACTATTCAATATCTAAAGCTTACAGCAGATGTTTATCTAAAAACGTCTTCAGCATTGTGTTCACAAACTCTGGTTGCTCTAGCGAACTAATATGACCAGCACCAGGAATCACCACTAACTCACTGCCCGTAATACAATCGTTCATTAGGTACGACTCAAGTGCCGGACGTGGTTTGTCTTCTTGCCCTACAGCGATCAAAACCGGCAGTGCAAAGCTCTCTACTGCTTCAATCATATCGCGACGTCCAAAGACCATTCGACCGATTCGAGCCACTTCTTCAGCGTTCTCACCCTTAAGAGCCGATAATTTCTGAGTAAAGCCTTCCACTAAAGTTGGCGTGTTTGTTTGAGCATCATTTGCAAAGAACAATGGAACAACCGCTTCAACAATCGGTTGAGGAACCATCTTGGTTTGAGTAATGGTGTCTAACATGCTGAAGTATTTAGCATGAGCAACTTCTGGTTCTAAACCAACAAAGGTATCCATTAGAACTAAAGATTTAATACGTGCAGGTGCAAGTTCCGCTAACTCGGTTCCCCACATACCGCCAACCGATAAACCTACTACGGAAAATTCTTCGATTTCTAAATGATCAAGTAGATCCAAAATGTGTTGAGCGTAATCTTTTAAGTTGCGCATCGAGCTCGGCGCGGCTTGTGATTCACCATGAGACCAAAGCTCTGGAACAATACAGCGATACTGAGTTTTTAATGCATCGATCTGCGGCTTCCACATTGCACTGTCCCAAAGGTAGCTGTGGCCTAATACAACAACAGGGCCTTGACCTTCATCTAGGTACGCCATCGATTGATTGTCTACTGTGAACTTGTTCATTTTCTTCCCTAATCTCTATCAGCAATTATTTATCGACATACAGTCGGTAAGCTAGGATATAAAAACGGCCGCACTCAGCGACCGTTTATCGAAATACTATGGTTTATTTGGCGATTGGTTATGATTAAACAATCGGCTCTAGCTGGTCAATTGGCCAACGCGGTGTGGCATGGACAGATAAATCAGCCGTTTCACCATTCTTCAGGCGCTGCATGCCCGCATAAGCGATCATCGCACCGTTATCTGTACAGAACTCAGTGCGTGGGTAGTACACCTCTCCACCGATTTTCTTGGCTAATGCTTCAAGCTCAACTCGTAGTTGTTTGTTGGCACTCACACCGCCAGCAATCACGATACGTTTCATACCCGTCTCTACCAACGCACGCTTACACTTGATTACCAAGGTCGCACAAACCGCTTCTTGGAACGCATAAGCGATGTCAGCACGAGTTTGGTCATCATTGTCATTAGCACGAATGGTATTTGCCGCGAACGTTTTCAAGCCCGAAAAGCTCATATCTAGACCCGGACGATCGGTCATTGGACGTGGGAACTTAAAACGACCTGGCGTGCCTTTTTCTGCGAGTCGAGATAGCAGTGGACCACCCGGGTAATCTAAGCCCATTAGCTTCGCGGTTTTATCAAACGCTTCACCCGCCGCATCATCAATCGATTCACCAAGAATTCGGTATTCACCAATGCCTTTCACTTCTACCATCATGGTATGACCGCCAGACACCAGCAGAGCAACAAATGGGAATGGTGGAGGATTGTCTTCTAGCATTGGCGCAAGAAGGTGACCTTCCATATGGTGCACTGGCACAGCAGGCACGCCCCACGCATAAGCAATACTGCGACCAATCGTTGCGCCCACAAGCAATGCACCAACCAAACCAGGGCCAGCCGTGTAAGCCACGCCATCAATATCTTTCGACGTTAGGTTCGCTTCTGCCAATGCCGCTTTAATCAGTGGAATGGTTTTTTTTACGTGGTCACGCGACGCTAGCTCAGGTACCACACCACCGTAATCGGCGTGCAGCTTTACTTGGCTGTATAACTGATGAGAAAGCAGCCCTTGCTCATCATCATAAATTGCGATTCCTGTTTCATCACAAGAGGTTTCAATACCAATAATGCGCATAATTTTCTCGGCACGCTTTCGTCTAAAATGGGAAATTAGCGCAATATTACCCTGCCTAAGCTCTTCAAACAAATATTGTACAGACTATAATCGACAAAGTGCTTTACAAAGCCACTGTGATCGGATTAAAATTCCGCACCATTTTTGATCAAGCTGGTTAATGACCAAACGCGAATAGAGAGTTAGCTCGATGGGTAACTTCTCTGATTTGGTACTGAATAACCAGCGATAATGAATAACCCCTGAGGTGAAAGGCATATGCCAATAGTTAAAGTACGTGAAAACGAACCGTTCGACGTTGCACTACGTCGTTTCAAGCGCTCTTGTGAAAAAGCAGGTATCCTTTCTGAAGTGCGTCGTCGTGAGCATTACGAAAAGCCAACTACAGTTCGCAAACGCGCTAAAGCAGCAGCTCAAAAGCGTCACGCTAAAAAGCTAGCTCGCGAAAACGCACGTCGCGTTCGTCTGTACTAATAACTTAATCCATAAGGACTGAGTTATGGCTCTTATTGAACAACTCAAAGAAGAGCAAAAATTAGCGATGAAAGCCAAGGACAAACCGCGCCTTGGCACTATCCGCTTAGCTCTTTCAGCAATTAAGCAACGTGAAGTTGACGAACGGATCACTCTGAACGACGACGACATTATTGCTATATTAGTTAAAATGGTTAAGCAACGTCGCGATTCTGTTGCTCAATATGAATCGGCAAATCGTCAAGATCTTGCTGACGTGGAAAAAGCAGAAATTACGGTACTTGAAGGCTTTATGCCTCAACCGCTAACTGAAGAAGAAGTTATTGCACTACTTGATAGCGCAATTGCAGAAGCTCAACCTGCGGGCATGCAAGACATGGGTAAAGTAATGGCTATCTTGAAACCACAAATTCAAGGGCGTGCAGATATGGGTAAAGTTAGTGGTTTAGTTCGTTCTAAACTCGCTTAATCCCAAATCAAATTGCAACAAGCCGTGCAATCCTTCGGAACGCACGGCTTGTTTGTATCTGTAACCTATTCAAACTATTATTATCCACACTCTCAGTTAGTGCATTTTTCTAAGGTTTTATGGCAGGACACATCCCGCGTAGTTTCATCGATGATCTCCTAGCGCGTCTCGACATTGTCGATATTGTGGACGCACGCGTTAAACTTAAGAAAAAAGGCAAAAACTATGGTGCTTGTTGCCCATTTCACAACGAAAAGACCCCTTCTTTCAGCGTAAGCCAAGAAAAACAGTTTTATCACTGCTTTGGTTGTGGCGTACACGGCAATGCTATCGACTTCATTATGGAGTTCGAACGTCTCGATTTTGTTGAAGCGATTGAAGAGCTGGCCTCATTTTTAGGACTTGATGTTCCTAGAGAACAGCGCAGCGGTGAAATATCCACGGCGCCAAGAGCTAACAGCGAACAAAAACGTAACCTCTACGATTTGATGGGCGGCATCAGTAATTTTTACCGCTCTCAGCTAAAAATCTCAGCTAACAAACCTGCGATTGATTACCTAAAGAATCGTGGACTGTCTGGGGAAATCGTACAGAAGTTTGGCATTGGCTACGTCGCTGATGAATGGGACTTGGTTCGTAAGAACTTTGGCCAACAAAAAGAAGCCCAAGACATGCTCGTGACTGGCGGCATGTTAATCGAGAATGATAAAGGCAACCGATACGATCGATTCCGTGGACGTGTCATGTTCCCGATTCGCGATCGTCGAGGTCGAGTGATTGGTTTTGGTGGTCGTGTCTTAGAAGACGGCACACCGAAATACCTGAACTCACCAGAAACGCCTATCTTCCATAAAGGCAAAGAGCTTTACGGCCTTTATGAAGTGCTGCAAGCCTACCGTGAGCCGCCGCAAATACTTGTGGTTGAAGGTTACATGGATGTCGTGGCATTAGCGCAATATGGTGTTGATTACTCAGTGGCATCACTGGGCACCTCGACAACCGGTGACCACGTTCAAATGTTGTTCCGCCAAACCAGCACAGTGGTTTGTTGTTACGATGGTGACCGAGCAGGTAAAGAAGCGGCGTGGCGCGCACTCGAAAATGCGCTTGAATACCTGAAAACAGGTAACACGCTCAAGTTTCTATTTTTACCCGACGGTGAAGACCCAGATAGCTATATAAGAGAGAATGGCCAAGAGGCCTTCGAACAACTGGTACAGAATGCGACACCGCTTTCTACTTACTTGTTCGATAATCTTATTGAGATACACAAGTTGAACCTGGGAACAACGGAAGGGAAGTCGGCACTGCGAGCACACGCAAGCGCCTTGATTAACAAAATCCCTGACAGTTATTTCCAAGAACTGCTCGAAAAATTATTGGATGAGCGTACTGGTTTTGATAACCAACTGAGACGAGCTCGTGTTCATACTAAGAACCCGACACCTCAACCGCATAAAGAACTAAAACGCACTCCAATGCGAGAAGTTATCGCTTTGCTTATCCAAAATCCGAGCTATGCTGATATGGTACCGGATTTATCAAGTGTCAAAGGCTTACAGTTGCCTGGACTAAGTTTATTCGTCGAAGTACTTGATAAATGCCATGCGCATCCCCATATCAACACAGGCCAATTATTAGAGCATTGGCGACACAATAAACATGAGGCGCTTCTGTCTCGTCTCGCGAGCTGGGAAATCCCCCTCGACGAAGACAATCAAGAAGACATATTTTTAGACTCATTGGACAATATCCTTGCCCAGTGCGTTGAAAAACAAATTGAAAACCTGCAGGCCAAAGCAAGAAGTGTCGGTTTATCAGCCGAAGAAAAAAGGGAGCTACTAGCTTTAATGCTAGATCTAAAAGCGTAACCCTGTTTGATTAGTCAGCATTTAATAAATTTGTTAACATAATTGGTTTGCATTTGAGAATGCAACGTCCTTCACCAGACCTGAAGTTGGATATCATCTATGGATCAAAATCCGCAGTCACAGCTTAAATTACTTGTTATTAAAGGCAAGGAACAAGGCTATCTGACCTACGCCGAAGTAAACGACCACCTACCTGCAGAAATCGTGGATTCTGAACAGGTAGAAGACATCATTCAAATGATCAACGACATGGGTATCAAGGTAGTAGAAACTGCACCTGACGCTGATGATCTAGCACTTAATGATGACGATGCCAATATAGATGAAGATGCAGCTGAAGCTGCTGCTGCTGCGCTTTCAAGCGTAGAAAGCGAGATTGGCCGTACAACTGACCCAGTTCGTATGTACATGCGTGAAATGGGTACAGTTGAACTACTGACTCGTGAAGGCGAGATCGACATTGCGAAGCGTATTGAAGATGGTATCAATACTGTTCAATTATCTGTAGCTGAGTACCCAGGCACTATTCCATACATCTTGGAACAGTTTGACCGCGTACTCGCTGAAGAGATTCGTTTAACAGATCTAATCAATGGCTTTGTTGACCCAGACGACGATGGCACAGCTGCGCCAACGGCGACTCACATCGGTTCAGAACTTGCTAAAACTGATCTAGAAGACGAAGACAAAGAAGAAGCAGAAGACGACGAGGAAGAAGAAGAGGAAGATACAGGTATTGATCCTGAGCTTGCTCTTGAGAAGTTCACAGCACTTCGCACTAGCTACCAAAACCGTCAACTAGCAATCAATGAATACGGCCACGAAAGCCCGAAAGCAACGCTTGCAACAACAATGATGCAAGACGTGTTCAAAGAATTCCGTCTGACGCCAAAACAGTTTGATTACCTAGTAAACGAACTGCGTACTTCAATGGATCGCGTACGTACTCAAGAACGCCTAATCATGCGTCAAACGGTTGAGTACGGCAAAATGCCGAAGAAATCTTTCATTGCTCTATTTACTGGCAATGAATCTAGCGAAGCATGGTTGGACGAAGTTCTTGCTTCAGACAAGCCATACGCAGAAAAGATCAAACGTAACGAACACGACATCCGTCGCTCTATCCAAAAGCTGGATATCATCGAACGTGAAACGTCTCTTACTGTTCAAAGCATTAAAGATATCAGCCGTCGTATGTCTATCGGTGAAGCGAAAGCTCGTCGTGCGAAGAAAGAGATGGTTGAAGCGAACTTACGTCTAGTAATCTCGATTGCTAAGAAGTACACGAACCGTGGTCTACAATTCCTGGATCTAATCCAAGAAGGTAACATCGGTCTGATGAAAGCGGTAGATAAGTTTGAATACCGTCGTGGTTACAAGTTCTCTACTTACGCTACGTGGTGGATCCGTCAAGCAATCACTCGTTCGATTGCCGACCAAGCTCGTACTATCCGTATTCCGGTTCACATGATCGAAACGATCAACAAACTAAACCGTATCTCTCGTCAAATGCTACAAGAGATGGGTCGTGAACCGCTTCCGGAAGAGTTGGCTGAGCGCATGCAAATGCCTGAAGACAAGATCCGTAAAGTACTGAAAATCGCTAAAGAGCCTATCTCAATGGAGACACCAATCGGTGACGACGAAGATTCGCACCTAGGTGATTTCATCGAGGATACAACGCTAGAACTGCCTTTAGACTCTGCAACGGCAACAAGCCTGCGCGGCGCAACTAAAGACGTTCTTGCAGGCCTAACTCCTCGTGAAGCGAAAGTACTGCGTATGCGTTTCGGTATCGACATGAACACTGACCACACTCTAGAAGAAGTGGGTAAGCAGTTCGACGTTACTCGTGAACGTATCCGTCAAATCGAAGCAAAAGCACTGCGTAAACTTCGTCACCCAAGCCGCTCAGAAACTCTACGCAGCTTCCTAGACGAGTAATTACACGCTTTAGTGTGGTTAGCTTTTAAGCATAAAATAAAAAAGGTGAGCGTTGGCTCACCTTTTTTGTACCTGTATGATTTAAGTGGCTAAGATGTAAGCGGAATTGCCCCTCATAGTGTCTAGACACCAATGAATGCTTCCCCTATAATCTATGCCCTACGGCCCCTTAGCTCAGTGGTTAGAGCGCACGACTCATAATCGTTCGGTCCCCAGTTCAAATCTGGGAGGGGCCACCAAATTCCGATAAGGCTCATGAAGAAATTCATGGGCCTTTATCTTTTCTAGTCCTTTCCATATCCGGTCTTCGATTACTTCCTGTAAGCACGATTCCATTAGCGCCAGTGAAACACTCCACCTAATCACCACAGAACCCAT